>NZ_DDBA01000014.1:0-27447 GCF_002333005.1 Empedobacter sp. UBA2044 | reverse complement strand
GTCATAGAAATCAGAATGACATTTTTTTTTAGCATCAAATTTTCTGCCATTCCAACGTTAGGAGGAATCTCAATGATTCTAAAATTGTTAATAGTAATCACTTGTTATTTAATAAATTAACTACTTTTCAACTGAGTTATAAAAAGAATGTTTATAGCTTGATTAATTACTCAAATTGTTAATAGTAAACTATTAAATATAAATGAATTAAAAAGTTATGAATAGACTTTATTAAAACTTGTGAATAATGATGATTTTAGAACTAAATTGATTTAATAAAGTTAAAATTGTTAATTATAAAAACTTGATAAATAATGAATTAAAAAGTAATTAAGAAAGTTTATCAAAAATTGTTGAAACTGAAATCTCCCTACAATTAGCCATTTTATTTATAGAAAAGGATTGTTATATTCGTAATGATTTAATAATCAATCTATGAATGAATTTAACCAACGACTAAACGAAGTAGAAAATCATTTGCAGCACAATGATCTTGATTTGGGCTATCGCCGATTAATTGATTGCGTGTTGGATTTGGGTGAGAAATCTTTTTACAAAGAGATTATCTCCTATTCGGATCTTTATTACACCGAAAATTCTACGAACGAAAATAAAATAACGCAGGCTTTACAATTGGTGGAAAAGTTAAAACAAGCTTCTCCTCCTCCCTTTCAGAAAGAAGAAACATTGATATCAACCAACAATGTTGAAAAAGCTTATCATCGTCGAAATTTTAAACTCCATCCCATTACTTTTGATTTGAAATCACGAGAAGTTGTTGGATTAGTTGGAGAGAATGGAAATGGAAAAACGACTTTATTACGTTTAATTTGTGGTGAATTGAAACCAACTTCTGGCGAAATAATTTATCATTTTTCTAAAGCAAAACCGTTTAGTTTTGAGCTGAAAACAAAATTAGTTTATGTGCCGCAACGAATCGAAGTTTTATATGGTTCGTTTATGGAAAATCTGCAATTTACCTTGACATGTTATGATATTTACAACGAAGAAAATAGGTTATTAGCGAATGTTATGTTGGCGCGTTTGGGGCTTTGGCCTTACAAGGATTTGCAATGGCGACAATTGTCGTCTGGTTATAAAATGCGATTCGAGCTCGCGCGAACGTTATTGCGTCGTCCAAAAGTATTGTTGTTAGATGAGCCTTTGGCTAATTTAGATATTTTGGCACAACAAATTATTCTTGAAGATTTGAAATTTTTATCACAATCAATCCGAAATCCTTTTGGTGTTATTTTGAGTTCTCAACAATTGTACGAAGTTGAAAAAGTATCGACAGAAGTTCTCTTTTTAGAGCAAGGAAAGCTTAAAATACAAGGAGATACAAATGATTTGGAAGGTGATTTTACGATTGTTGAAATTGATGTTGAAAATACCAAAGAAGAGTTATTAACAGCTTTATCTAACATCGAAATTAAACAGATAAAATTCAATGGAGGATCATATATCGCATATTTTGATGATGAAATTTCAATGAATATGATTTTGTCTGAAATCGGAAAATCATTATTGAAAGTAAAATATATTCGAGATATTTCGAAATCAAGTCGTCGCTTTTTTGTCAATTAAAACCAACCAACTATGTTCAAAAAAATAAATCAAACTTTAATTACCAAATATCCATTGATTTGGAATCTGAAATTTATTTGGATTTTGTTGACGGTTTTAGTTTTCAACTTGATTGCATTTATCAATGGTTTTTTGTTTTTTACTAAAAAATCTCAACTGCAAGAAACTGGACTTTATGAAGTGTTTTTCAACTCAGGAATTTTTATTTATTACCTATTAATTGGTGTCATTATCGGCGTTATTTGGTTGTATTTCTATATAAAAAATAATCGTTTCAAATCAAATTATCCAACCTCAAGAAATTATTTATTCAAAGAATTTTTGGCCGTTTTCTTCATTATATTTTTGATGTTTTATGTACCAAATTCGTTCAAAACTGGTCTTAAATTTCGTGTTTCAAATTATATAACTGAAGAGCAATATTTGAAAGATATCGATATTATCAATAGAGCGCAAGGTTTTACGTTGCAACCAAATTTTGGGTACGATAATTATTCGAGAAATTTGCCTGTTCCAGCTTTTGATTCGTTGGTTTCGGAAAAAGAAACAAGAGAATTATATGAAAAAAATAAGAGAGAATATTTAAGAAAAAATCCAACATACTCATATGATGCTTTTTTGGATCCGTATTTCAGAAATCCTGAATTTGAAACCTTATTAAGAGATTATTTTCCGGATCGATTTAGTTATTCTAAAATTAATTTTAATCAAACGTATCAACCTCTTAAAAAGAATAATTCATCTACAGATTCATTTCAAGAAGAAATGGACTATCCTACTACAGTAGCTGTAGATTCAACTTATGCTGTTGTCGATTCTGCTGCAGTAACATTAAATTCTGGTGGAAAACCAGATGTTTATTACAACTTAGCAAGTTTGTATAATTATAGTGTTTTGGCTTTTAACAATCCGAAAGATTCTACTTTAAATCATCAATTTTATGATGGACAATGGATTGCTTTGTTGCAAAAAAATGATCGAAAAGTAATTGAAAATTTATTGAATAATTATACCGATTTATTAAAAAAGCAAGAAATTGGGTATCAGTTCAAACATAAAAAGTGGATTGATTATTTGCCTCAATATCCGTATTATTTCATTGATCATAAATTGAATTATATTGATCCTTATCAAACTGTAGATAAAAAACTGAATGATTATATCCACCAAGATAGTTTAAACAAAGTGTATGAAAATATTGAGTTTTCGAAATATAGTTCCACTTGGTTAGAACATATTCAGTACTATTTACTAATCGCTTTAGTTATTACCGTTCTTATTATTACATTCAGATTTAGTTCGTTCAAAGTTTGGTTAATTTCATTGATTGGCGCAGGAATTTTGGCAATTTTAGGAAGCGTTTTCGGAATTTCTATCGATGCAAGTATTGGTTATACACAATTCACACCTTATATTATTTTATTTGTTTTTTACATTGCATTTATAGTGACTACACTAATTGGCTTACGTTCCAAAAAATATAAAGTTTTGACAGGTGTTAATCTTAATTGGTTTGTTGCGACCAATATTTTTATTGGAATTGTGATGCTTAGTTTTTACACAGATTTGCGTGAAGAAATGTTATATGAAGCAAATAAACATATGAATATTTATGAGTTTAGACAAACAAATAAAGAATTATTGCTGTTACAAGAATTTGCAGAAATTTTTCTTTACATCAATCCAATTTTATATTTAATAAGTTTTTATTTCATCATCAATCTTTACAAAAAATGGCAAGCAATGCCAGAAGAATAAAAAAAGAAAAGCGAGCTAAATCGGCTCGCTTTTCACTTGATAATTGAATGAAAATGAATTTTAAAAACTACTTTAAAAAAACTTACTTATGAAATAAAATAACACATTGTGTTAATCAATAATAATTTTTAAACTCACACAAATTTTAAAATATTCTTTCAAAATTTAAATTAATAGAGGTTAACCATCAAAATTTGTAGGTTAACCCTAATTTTTATGATTTTATGCACATTTAGACGAAGGTCTATTTCCTTTCGCATCACGTTTTTTGTGCATACTAAATTTATTAGATTTCATACGCTTTTCACGATCTTGTTTGTATTGATTGAACTGATTTTTGTCTAAAATTTTCTCTAATTTAGTATCAAAATCGTTTGTACCTTTTTCTGGTCGAGAGCCTCTTTCTCCTTTTTGAGTAGAATTTTTGTCTCTGTTTGTAAACTCTTTTTTCATGTCAGAATCTCTACTCTCTAACAACGATTTTACTTTTTTCTTTTGAGCAGAACTCAAATTATATTGATCAAATTCTTTCAATTGTTGATCTACAGTTGGGCGTTCTCTTTGCTCTTTTCTATTTCCAGATCGTTCACCTTGTTGTGGTCTTTCTTGTGCCGATAATGTCATTACCATCATCATGCTTGCTAATAAAAATACTTTTTTCATAATCTATGTTTTTTATAACTAAATGTTAGAATTATATTCTTTTCATTTTTCTTGAAACAAAGTTGCAACACAAAAAAAAGACGTCAAAAATATTGAGGTAAACGAGTGTTAAGTATCGGTGAAATCAAGGATTTATTAAATTTTTTAACAAAGTTGTCAAATTTATTGAATAAAAAAATCCATTCGATAAAGAATGGATTTTGATGTATTTTTTTTGAAAGATTATTTTATTTTTTTCTCTAACATTTTAGAAAAAGTTTTAGCAGTTTTTGCAAACCCTTCTCCAATTCTCGATTCATCACTATAATTATTACCGAATTGAGTTCCTGGAGCTTCTTTATAATTGACAACAAATTTTTTATCTTCAAAATTATTAGAATCAACAATAGTAATAGTTGTAGATACTTTTGCAGCTTGTTTCATTACAAATGCATCCCAACCTGGATAAATCCAATCAACTTTAACAATCATTGTGTAAGGAGCATCTGTAGCGTTTTCAGAGAATGAAATTCCAGTAGATTTTGCACCATATTTAGTTAATAACTCCATAAATTTTGGTTCCCAGATAGACTCTTTTGCACCAGTCCATTTATCATTCCAAATATCTCCATTTCCAGCATTTTTGCCATTTAGATCAACAATCTTTTTTTGAACATATTCTGCTTCTGTAATGCTATCTGCATTAATTTTTAGATTTGAATAGTCAAAAATAACTTTCATTTTAGATTGTCCTTTTAAGAAATCGACAGTACCAGATTTTACTTTCTCTTTTTGAGCATAAATGTTTGAACCGAGTACAATAATGATTAATAATAAATAGTTTTTCATAATAGTTTTAATAAATTTCAGCAAAATATAAATATTCTTTAAATAGTTATTGTATAATCATTTAAAGAAATATTATTTAGAAACGTTTATTGTTTATAAATAGTTTGTAAGTCTTGGAAAAATTTTACTGAAAATAATAATCAAAACGTTTGGTACACTACTTTTGTCTTAACAAAGTTTAACAATATTGTATGAAAGTTTTAATTTCTAAATCAATTGTATTTGTTAATTTTAGAGGAAATTTGAATCAATAATATAAACATTAATTTCAACGAAATTTTGGATATACAACAACTAAACCAACAAATAGAAGCAAAAAGCGAAAGCATTGCAAGGTTGACATCGGAAATAAATAAAGCGATTATTGGACAAGAAAAAATGATTGAAAGTCTATTAATCGGATTACTTGGAAATGGACACGTTTTATTAGAAGGTGTTCCTGGATTAGCAAAAACATTAGCTATTAAAACATTATCTGATGCTGTTGATGGATCTTTTTCTCGTATACAATTTACACCAGATTTGTTACCTGCCGATGTTGTGGGGACACTTATTTATAATGTAAAAGAAAACGATTTTAGAATCAAAAAAGGACCAATATTCGCCAATTTTGTTTTAGCTGATGAGATTAACCGTTCGCCTGCAAAAGTACAATCTGCCTTGTTAGAAGCAATGCAAGAGCGTCAAGTAACAATTGGTGACGAAACGTATCTGTTACAAAAACCTTTCTTGGTTTTGGCGACTCAAAATCCGGTGGAACAAGAAGGAACTTATCCTTTGCCAGAAGCACAAGTTGACCGTTTTATGTTGAAAACGGTCATTACTTATCCAGAATTTGAAGCAGAACGTTTGATTTTAAGAAATTCGATTAATCAATCTTTTCCAAAAATTGAGAAAGTAATCTCTATTCAAGAATTGTTGGATGCGCGCGAAATGGTGAAACAAGTTTATATGGACGAAAAAATTGAAAAATATATTTTGGATATTATTTTCGCGACTCGTTTTCCAGAAAAAGTTGGATTAGAAAAATTGGTTCCAATGATTTCGTTTGGTTCTTCGCCTCGTGGATCGATCAATTTGGCACAAGCTTCAAAAGTGTATGCATTTTTACGCAAACGCGCTTATGTTATTCCAGACGATGTACGTGCAATGGCAAAAGATGTGTTGCGTCACCGTATCGGAATTAGCTACGAAGCAGAAGCAGAAAATGTTACGCCAGAAGAAATTATAGACAATATTCTTAATGTTGTTCCAGTTCCTTAAACCACTATTCAAAATCATTTAAACTTTGGATGCAAAAGAAATCATCAAACGTGTAAAACGTATTGAGCTAAAAAGCAAGCGTAAAGCGAGCAACCTTTTTATGGGTGAATACCACAGTTCATTCAAAGGAAGAGGTATGATTTTTAGTGAAATTCGTCCTTATCAATATGGTGATGACGTTCGTAATATCGATTGGAATAAAACGGCTCGGTATAGCGAACCTTATGTAAAAGTTTTTGAAGAAGAACGAGAATTAACCATGTTTTTATTGGTTGATGTTTCGAATTCTGAAAACTTTGGAACACGAAAACAAATTAAAATGGAAACGATTGCTGAATTGAGCGCTACATTGGCTTTTTCGGCAATTACCTATAATGATAAAGTTGGTTTGATATTATATTCGGATCAAGTGGAGAAATTTATTCCACCCAAAAAAGGAAAACAACATGTGTTGCGTTTGGTAAGAGAAATTGTTTCTTACGAACCAAAAAGCAAGAAAACTGATTTGGCAGCGACGTTGGAAACATTTATAAATTTGGTTCGCCGAAAATCAAATGTTTTTATTCTTTCAGATTTTATTGATTCTTCTGATTATGAAAAAGCATTGCGAATCGTGGCAAAAAAACATGATGTGACTGGAATTAGAGTTTATGACGAAAAAGAGCAATCTTTTCCAGATGTCGGTTTGGTTCATGTGCAAGATAACGAAACAGGCGAAATTCGCTTGATAGATACTTCATCGAAGAAATTGCGTCAACAATATGCGCAATATTATCGCGATTTAGATCAACGTTATCAATCTATTTTCAAGAAAAATCATTCAGGCGCAATCAGTATTCGTACCGACGAAGATTATGTTCGCCCATTGTTAAACTACTTTAAAAGTCATAAAGCCTAATGAAGAATTTATTGCTTTTAGTAAGTTTTTTTATCTTTCAATTTTCGTTTGCGCAAGAAATTACACCAAAATTGGATCGCACGACAATCAAAATTGGCGAGATAATCCAATATGAAGTAAAAATTGATTACAAAGAAGGAGATAAAGTTGTTTTTCCTACGATTTCAGATTCAATTAATCATCATATCGAAGTTTTAGGTCAAAAAATTGACACTATAAAAACGGATGGAAAATCTGAAATTGTTCAACATTTAGAACTGACTGGATATGATGCAGGTAAATTTAATATTCCGTCATTTATCATTCAGAAAAATGGAAAAGATTTAACAACAAAACAACTTGAAATTGATATTCAAGATATTGCAGTTGATACAACGAAAAATGCAATTTTCCCGATAAAACCTGTAATGGAAGAAGAATATTCTATTGGAGATTATTGGAATAAATATTGGTTGTACGGCATTATTGCCTTGATTTTATTTATCATTGGAATTGTTTTGGTTGTATTATATGTTCGCGCAAAATCGAAATTATCTGGTAAAGATTCGTACAAAACGCCTTATGACGAAGCGAAAGCAAGTTTAAAAGCGTTGGATGCCAAGAAATATTTGAAACGAGGCGAACAAAAAGAATATTACACGCAATTATCATTTATTGTAAGACGATATTTAGGACGTATTTATAACTTTTCTGCATTAGAAATTTTGTCGGATGATTTAGTAAAATATGTTGCGACAAAACCAGATGTTTTACCAGAAGATGTACAGAAATTTAAACAATTTTTGTTCGATGCTGATTTGGTAAAATTCGCAAAACAAGAGTTTGATGAACCGACAAATACTTCGCACCGAAATTGGGTAGATGAATTTGTAGATCGTGTAAAACCATTAGAAATTCCAGAGAATGAAGATTTGAAAAAAGACCAAGTGACAGGAGAAAAATATAAACAGTTTAATAACAATTAGGAATGCTAAATTTTGAGTTTCAAAATCCTTGGATCTTACTCTTATTGCTTGCTTTGCCTTTCTTTATTTTCAGAGAAATTCGCAAAACGAGCCAGAAAAAAGCATCCTTAAAATTACCTTCGCTCAAAGCATTTGGAGGTGCAAAAAGTTCGTTAGCGACGTACAAACCACTTTTATTTTTGATGCGAATTATCGCAATGGTTTTGTGCATTGTTGCTTTAGCTCGTCCACGTTATGTAGATGTTACGACAAAAGTAAAATCGGACGAAGGAGTTGATATTTTATTGACTGTAGATACGTCATTGAGTATGTTAGCGCGCGATTTGAAACCAGATCGTTTAACAGCGTTAAAAGAAGTTGCAAAAGACTTTTCACTTGGAAGAAAAACGGACAGAGTTGGTTTGGTCGAATATTCTGGAGAAGCTTTGACACGTGTTCCATTAACAACAGATCGTGATGTTTTGATACAAGAAATCGAAATGTTACATTCTGGTAGTTTAGCTGATGGAACAGCAATTGGAGTTGGTTTGGCAACAGCTGTTAATCATCTTAAAAATAGTAAAGCAAAATCTAAAGTAGTTATTTTGATTACAGATGGTGTTGAAAGTGTAAATCCTTCTGGAGATTTGATGTATGTTTCACCGAGACAAGCCGCTGATATTGCAGCAGAGAAAGGGATAAAAGTATATACAATTGGTATTGGAACAAACGGAATGGCGCCTATGCCTGTTGGTTACGATATGTTAGGTGATTACGTTTTTGAGATGCGTCCTGTACAAATTGACGAAAAACTGTTAGAAGAAGTTGCAGATAAAACTGGAGGTTTATATTTCCGTGCAACAAACAATGAAAGTTTGAAAAACATTTATAACGAAATTGATAAACTTGAAAAAACAGAGATTAACGAAGTCAAATATTATAATTATACCGAATTGTTTGCACGATTCTTATTGCCTGCATTCATCATTTTGGTATTAGAAGCCATTTTACGAAGAACCGTTTTTAAAGAATTAATCTAATGCAGTGGGGAGAATTACATAATATTTGGTTGATGATTTTATTGTTTGTCGTTATTTTTCTATCGATAACAGTATTTCAATGGCGCGAACGTGTAAAGAAAACATTTGCAGATAAAGAACTGTTTCCATTTGTTTTTCCAATCACTTCTTCAAAGCGTTATGGTTTCAAAATCATTGCATTTTGTGTGGCTTTATTTTTAATGGTAATTGCATTGATGGATCCACTTTATGGTGAACGAGATGTGCAAGTAAAGCGCGAAGGAATTGATATGGTTTTCTTGTTAGATTTATCAAGCTCGATGAATGCGCAAGATGTCGCTCCTTCTCGATTAGAAAAAGCAACAAAATTAATCACAGAAACATTACATCAATTAGGCGGAGATCGAGCTTCTTTGGTTGCGTTTGCAGCGAATGCTTACACAATTTCTCCATTGACAAATGATTATGCTGCAATCGAAAGTTATTTGCAAAATGTTAATACTGAGTTAATTTCGAGTCAAGGAACAAATTACTTAAATGCGATTCAGGAAGCTGCAAAAACATTTAAAGGATCGGCGAATACAAGTAGATTAATTGTGTTAATTTCGGATGGAGAAGACAACGAAAATACAGTTAATCAAGCTTCTAAAATAGCAAAAGATAACGGAATTCATATTGTAACAGTTGGTGTTGGAACAGATAAAGGAGCTCCAATTCCGATGTACTACAATGGCTACGCCGAAGACTATAAAAAGGACGAAACAGGTTCTACAGTTATTACAAAATTAGAAGATAAAAATCTTCGCGAATTGGCACAAGATACAAACGGAACTTACATTCATTTGGATAATACACAAGATGCATTATCCGCACTATCAATGTACAAAGCTCGATTAGATAAAAACGAAATTGCTAACTCTACAACAAGAGATATGAATCACATTTATCAGTGGTTTTTAGCGGTTGCGGTTTGTTTACTTTTTGTGGAATTATTAACATCTGAATATAAGATTTTTAACAAAAAGAAATAGTAAGTTTGTATGGTAAAATGATGTACTTTTTAAAACAAATAGGATTTTTAGGAATAATGCTTTTATCCGTTTTTGGTTACAGCCAATCGAAAGCGAAAAGCTACATTATTGAAGGTAACGAGTATTATCAAAAAGGAAAATTTGATAATGCAGAAGTTTCCTACAAGAAAGCTACCATGGAAGATCCAACTTCTGTCAAAGCAAATTACAATTTGGGAAATGCCTTATTTCAACAAAAACGCTACAAAGAAAGTATAGCGCATTACAAACGTTCTGCTGAAGTATCTAAAACGAATAATGATAAACATTTGGCTTATCACAATTTGGGAAATGCTTTTATGCAGGAAAAAGATTATCAAAATGCTGTTGATAATTACAAACAAGCCTTACGAAATGATCCAAAAGATGATGCAACACGTTATAATTATGCATTAGCCAAAAAAATGTTAGAAAAAGAACGTGAGAAACAAAAAGATCAGAATAATAAGGATAATAAAGATCAAAACAAACAAGATCAAAATAATCAGCAAAAACAACAACAGCAGCAAAATAAACAGAATCAACAAAACCAAAATAACCAAAAGCAAAATCAGAATCAATCTCAACAACAACAATCTGATCAGCAGAAACAGCAAAATCAAGGAGGAAATCCGAAAGCTGGTGGTGAAAATGGAAACAATAAAGGACAAGGAAATAATCAATCTCCAGAAATCAAACAAGGAAATAATGGAGACGGAAAAGAACAAGATAATGCAAAGAATAATTTGGGAGACGGTTTGCTAAAAGCATTGCAAAATCAGGAAGCCAAAACCCAACGAAAAATTATTCAACAAAAAGCAGAAAAACAACGAACAACAACATCTAAGGATTGGTAATGACAACGACAAGCGTTTTAAATAGCTTTTTAGTGTTTGCCTTAACGTCTATCACAGCGTTAGCACAACAAATTTCTTTTAAATCTGATGCAGATAAAACACAGGTCAGTTTAGGAGAAGCATTTAGCGTGGGCTTTTTTATCGAATCTAATACAGATAGTTATTCGATTGATCAACCAATGAAATATCCTCCACATAATGGATTACAAATTGTAGGTGAACAACGCTCGCAAAATGTTTCTTATGTGAATGGAAAAGGAGTGATAGAAGAAGGAATTATCCTTGCTTTTGTTGCTGAAAAAGAAGGTAAATACCACATTGGAGCTGCTAAGATTGTGATTAATGGAAAAACCTATACATCGAAACCTGTCGATGTTGTAGTGAAAGGAACAGGATTGACGCACAACAATTTTAGAAGCAACACTTCGCAGCCTGTTTTTCTACAAAGTAAAGTTTCGAAAACGAATCCTTATGTGAACGAACAAGTTGGTTTATCAGTAAAATTATACGTAAAAGATTTATCTTATCTTAATCGTAAACAAAACTTTCGTCAAGGAAATTTAGACGGATTAAGCCCAAAAATTGTAAAAAGCTCTCCCGAAAATATCAAGCAAGAAATTGTTGGAGGAAAACAATATTTCTCCGAAGAAATTGCACGTTATTATGTTTTTCCTCAAAAACCAGGAAAGATAGAAATCGATCCGTTTTCGGTAGATGTGGTGTTGCCAACAACGTATGGAGCGGAGCCTGTAGAAGTGCGTAGTAATCCAGTTGTGATTAATGCAAAAGCACTTCCAGAAGAAGGAAAGCCAAAGAATTTTAGCGGTGCAGTTGGTCAATTTAAAATGAACGCTTCGGTTGATAAAAAAGAAGTTACAACCAATGAAAGTGTAAATTTTGATGTTGAAATTATTGGAACAGGAAACTTTAATACGATTAATTTACCTGAAATTACGACGCCAAAAAATTTAGAAAAATTTGCGCCGAAAAAACGTGATGCATATAAAACCTATGATACAGGAATGAAAGGAAAAGTTGCTGAGCAAACAGTTCTTGTACCAAATATTGGAGGAGAATATACGATTTCGCCTGTAGAATTTAGTTATTTCGATCCTGTTAAAGAGAAATATGTAACCTTGAAATCAGATTCGATTAATTTGTCTGTTTCAGGTTCTAAAACTTCTTCTGCAACTGCTATAGCATCTAATTCACCAGATTCGACAATTTCTGAAAAAATAGAAGAAATGACGAATGATGTAAAAGAAGGAAAAAGCGGTTGGTTGTGGTTAACAGGTGGCTTAATTGCATTGAGTGCCGGAAGTTTATTTTTGATGAGAAAGAAAAATAATTCGACACAAAAGCAAACAATAGAACCAAAAATAAAACCGCTTAACGAGCAAAATAATTACGAAGCTTTTCAACCAAAAACAGAAACCCAAAAGTTTACTTTGGTTGAAAAACCAACGATAAATTCGAATCAAATTTCTGCTGAATTAGATGAATTGAAGCAAAAAATAAACGTTGAAGACCAAAAAGATTTTTATCAATTACAAGAAAATATTTTGTGTAATGCCGCGCTATTAAAAACGAATACAGATTTAGCTCATTTTTCTGACGAGGTGATTGCAAATAAATTGATCGAAAATGGTGTGAGCGAATTAGCTGTAGAACAATGGAAATTGTTGCTGAACAACGCACGACAAGCTAAATATGCCCTTGGTGGTTTGCATCAAAATTTAGAAGAAGTTTTCGAAGCAACGCTAAATATTTCCGAAGAATTATTACGAAAATAAATTTCAAGTTTTTTAGATAGTAAAAGGGACAATCTCAGTTTTGAGTTGTCCCTTTTATTTTACAATTCATCCATCATATTTTACAATTCGGTAACATATAATTTCAAACGAAAAGTGTTTGTAAGAACTTTGACTCAACAAATTAAAAAACACAAATGATGAAAACAATTTTCTTAACAAGCGCAATTTTATTCACTGTATCAACTTTTGCACAAAAGAATTTTGAATCAGATATGAATAAAACTTTAACGGAATGGAACAAAGGAAATCATTCTTCTGAAGTTAATTTTAAGCAATTAATAAATGATTATCCAAATGAATGGTTGCCTAAATATTACTTGACTTTTTCTGAAGTTTTGAAAACGTTCGAATCAAAAGATATTGCTAAAAATGAAGAAATTCTTTTGAATGTAAAAACTCAAATCGATGATTTAGTCAGAAATAATCCATTAAATGTAGAAATTCTAAATTTAAAAGCGTTGTATTTAACAGCAGAAATTGTGCAGAATCCAATGCAAAATGGAGCAATTTATTATCCAGAAGTAGTACAAATCTATCAAAAATCGTTGATGTTAAATCCAACTAATCCGCGTTCTGTTTTAGGTTTGGCTGAGTTTAATATCAATGCTGCAAAATATAGAGGAATGGATATTACACAAGATTGTAAAAATGTAAAAAAATCTTTAGCTTTATTTAATGCTGAAAAGCCAAAAAATAATGAACCGATATGGGGAAAAAATCGTGCCGAAGCCTTGTTGAATAACGAATGTAAAAACGTACTATAATGATAGCTTTAGTTGCACAATTTATTCACGAAATTATTTTTTGGTTAATTAATTTGATTGCTTGATATGGATAAGTATTATAAAGGATATTTGAGATTATTTTCATTTGTATTTTCATTTGCAATTTTAGTATATGTATTTGATTTTAGTACAATTAATTTTCAAAATAATTCAAATTTTGATTTAGGTGTAGAAGTAGGCTTGTTAACAGGAAACTTTCTAAAATTTGTTGCTTTAGGGTTGGTCTTTTTAAAATTCTTAGAAGGAATTATTGTTTCTGACAAAAAGTTAATTGTTCGTAATATTTTGATTCTATTTGTAATCAATGTTTTGATTTATAGCGTGATATTTTTTACATCTCCAAATGTATCATTCAATCAATTTTTTCATCCAGAAGCTATCAAATATTTTATCGGATATTTTTCGTTCAGTGTTGCAGCATCTTTTGTGAATACAAGCATTTTTAATGAATATAGAATAGATGTACCAGATTCGCCTAAACCAGAAAAAGTTTTAAGAAAGTATTTTTTACGTTCTATTATTTATACGTTGGTATTGTATTATGTATTCGTGGAGTTTGCGAATCTCCTTTTGCAGAAATATATTTTTTACGATCAATCGATCAATTATCTTTTAGTTGCAGTTATCACGGTTTTCTTTTTGTTTTTATTCTTTATTATCGATCGAAAGAAAAATAAATTAGAACGTAAAATTGTTATCGAATCAACAAAAGCAGAAACAGCAACTGCACAATTCGAAACCTTAAAAAGTCAATTAGACCCACATTTTTTATTCAATAGTTTGAATGTTTTAACTGGTTTGATTGAAGAAAATCCAGATAATGCGATAGATTTTACAACATCGCTTTCTAAGATTTATCGATATGTTTTAGAACAAAAAGACAAAGAAGTTGTGTCGATTCAAGAAGAAATAAATTTTGCAAAAACCTATGTCAACCTTCTAAAATTAAGATTTGAAAATAGCATCGATTTCGAAATTGAACAAATAACTTTCTCTGAAACCGAATTTATTGTGCCACTTTCTTTGCAGATTTTATTAGAAAATACAATCAAACACAATATTGTATCTGATCAAAAACCTTTGAAAATTAAAATTTATAAAAAAGATAATTATTTGATAATTGAAAATTCTTTCCAACCAAAAGAAACCATTAAAGATTCGACAGGAATTGGGCTGAAAAATATTATTAATCGTTATCAATTAATTTCTAACCGAGAAGTGAACATCGAAAAAAATGAACAACTATTTCGTGTAGAACTTCCCATATTAACACAAAAAAATACAACTATGAATACACAAAATTTTGACGAACAACAAGCTTATTTACGTGCAATAGAGCGTGCAAAAGAATTGAAAAAGTTTTATGCGCATTTAGGAACTTATGTTGTAATGAGTTTATTCTTTTTTATTCTGAATTTAGTTACAAATAATGGACATTGGTGGTTTTATTGGCCAGTTTTAGGTTGGGGATTGGGCGTTGCACTAAATGCTGTAAAAGTTTTTGCGTATGGTTCTGGTTGGGAAGAGAATAAAGCCAAAGAAATCTTGGAAAAAGAGCAAAATAAAAAGTGGCAATAAATGAATTTTATAAATCAAATAAAGCAAACAAATTGGGTTAGAATAATTATTTTTTATGGATTGATATTAATCGGAACTTTTCTGATTCGTAAATGTCCTAATTTTTTACAATTGATTTTTGGAGGTTTAGTCGATTTTCAACTGCCTTGGAATATGAATCATGGGTTGATTATTTTTCTAATTAGTTTACTTTTCTATAAATTCTCTAAAGTTAAAAAAGAAGTCTCTCTTCTAGGAAAAGAAGGTTTCAAAACATTGATTTTTCCATTTATATTACTCGTTGGTTATTCAATTTATGGGATAAATAACGATTACGGAATTAATAAACATTTGTGGGCAGCGATTTTTATTTCTGTTACGTTGCTTTATGATATTATGGAAGAATATACGTGGCGAGGTTATTTGAATGATGCTTTAGGCAATATATTTTGGATAATAAAAAGCATTATAACGGGAATATTTTGGGCAGTTTGGCACTTATTTATTTTTAAAGATTTCGATCAGTTTGGAGGTTTTGGAATTTTTATGTTATTGTGCATTGTTTTTTCTTTTGTATTAACTTTTTCAACAATTCGAACAAAATCGATTATCGTTCCAGCTACAATTCACGCTTTAATGGCTAAGACAAATCTTGCAACATTGATCATTTTTGTCATTATACTTGCTTTATTATTTGTTTGGAACAAAATTTTTGAAAGAAAACCGATTCGTGAATTAACTTAAAAAAAACTATGAAAATACTAATTATAGAAGATGAAAAGCCTGCAGCGCGTTTATTAAAGCGACGTGTAGAAAAATTGGGTTATCAAATACACGAAATGTTGCACTCTGTAGAAGAAAGTGTAGCGTGGTTGAAAACGAATCCAAATCCTGATTTAATTTTTCTGGATATTCAGTTATCAGATGGGTTATCATTTGAGATTTTTAATCAAGTAGATGTTTCGTCTGCGATTATTTTTACGACTGCTTATGACGAATATGTATTGAAAGCGTTTAAACTAAACTCGGTTGATTATTTGTTGAAACCTGTTGATGAAGAGGAATTGAAGTTTGCTATTGAAAAATTTGAAAGACAATTTCAGCAAGCATCTTCAAGTTTCAATCTAAATGAATTGAAAAGTCTTTTTTCGAATAATCAAACAGAAAAATTTAAAGAACGTTTTTCGATTAAAATAGGAACATCAATCAAAATTATAGAAATCGATAATATCGAATGTTTTTTTAGCGAAAACAAAGCAACGTATATTCATACAAAAGAAAACCGAAATTATTTGGTAGATTTTTCGTTGGATAAAGTGGAAGAACAAATCGACCCGAAAAAGTTTTTTAGAATTAATCGTAGTCAAATCATCCAAATCGATTCGATTAAAGAAATTACAATGTATTCTAATTCAAGATTAAAAATAATTTTGAATACTTACAATGAACAAGATATGATTGTGAGTCGCGAAAAAGTGGCAGATTTTAAGAATTGGTTGGATTAAGAATTGATTTATTGCTTTTTTATGAAAAATTGTTCATAAAAACTTCTATTTTTGCATCAACCAATTAATTATAACTAAATACGAATGGAAAATATAATATCATTTTTTCAGAAATTCTCTTTCAATCAAATCGGAACAACTTTCGCCGTACTTTTTGCAGTTATCGATATTTTAGGAAGTATTCCAATTATTGTAGGAATTCGGAGCAAAGTTGGACATATTCAGTCCGAAAAAGCCTCGATTGCAGCAGGAATTATGATGATTTCGTTTTTGTTTTTCGGAACAAAAATTTTGAAATTAGTTGGTGTTGATGTTCAGTCATTTGCTGTGGCTGGTGCATTTGTGATTTTTATCATCGCTATTGAAATGATTTTAGGAATTGAGATCCAGAAAGGAGTCGAATCTAACTCTGCATCCATCGTTCCTATTGCGTTTCCGTTAGTTGCGGGTGCGGGATCGTTGACAACTGTACTTTCGCTTCGTTCGCAGTTTGCAGATATTAACATTGTGATAGCGATTATATTAAATATGTTAATCGTATATTTGGTGCTGAAATTCGCAGGAAAACTCGAAAAATGGATGGGACCTGGCGTTTTATCGGTACTGAAAAAAGTATTTGGAGTAATTTTATTGTCAATCGCAATCAAATTATTTACGTCAAATATCGGTGCATTGTTTATGAATGAAATTAAAATTTAAAAATTCATTATCTAATGAAAACATATATTTATATCGCGACAATCGTTTTGTTGATAGGTTTAGGTTACAACCTATATGAGATGGATTATAAAGCTGGTTTTATGGCTGAAGAAAACTTTCGTAGCGTTTTAGGAATTGGAGCATCAGTTTGTGGATTAATTTTAGTATCTGTATACTTTAGTTTTTTCAGATTGCAAGCAAATCTTAAGAAATAAACAGTTTTACAACTTATAATAAATGAAAAAGATTAATCCTAGGATTAATCTTTTTTTGTTTGTATCGCTTCGTTTAATTTTTCTAATAAAGTTTTGACAGATTGTTCTATCACCTCAAAAGGTTGATGTTTTGTAGAAGTATAAATCATCACCAAATCAACCGAATAATTTTCATTAGGTTCAAGTAACAATTTATTCAATCTGTAAGCTTCTTTAGCACGACGTTTCAATAAATTTCGATCAACCGCGTGTTTGAATTTTTTCTTTCCAACACTTACTCCTACTCTTATATTGTAATCCGCTTTCGGTTTGATTTTGTAGACAAATCTAATCGGATGAGAAACAAATGTTTTTCCATCAGAAAACAATTCATCGAATGCTTTTCTGCTTTTAAGTTTCTCATTCTTACCAAAAGTCAATTTCATATTGCTAAATTCTACGTAAATTTGTAACTGCAAAAGTAAGTATTCTAAAAAGTTTTAGAATTATGTAACTTTGAAAATAATTTATTTTTATTTAAAACAAAAAAAGAACAATATGTATCCAGCAGAAATAGTAATGCCGATGAAGGCTCAGTTGACTTCTAATGGTTTTGAAGATTTAACTACTCCAGAACAAGTAGAAGCAGCAATCAAACAAGAAGGAACAACTTTGGTAATGGTAAATAGTGTTTGTGGTTGTGCTGCAGGTGCTGCAAGACCAGGAGTTGTAATGTCATTAGATAATGATAAAGTTCCTACACATTTAACAACAGTTTTCGCAGGATTTGATAAAGATGCTGTAGCAAAAGCACGTGAGTTTTTTGCTCCATTTCCTCCAAGTTCTCCAGCTGTTGCTTTATTCAAAGATGGTGAATTAGTACATATGTTAGAGCGTCACCACATCGAAGGACACTCTGCAGCAGCTATCGCAGAAAATTTAAAAGCAGCTTACAACGAGTTTGCTTAAGACTAAATTTGAAGGTTATTTCAAAAATATTTTAAAAAGTGGAGCAATTTGTTCCACTTTTTTTGTGTTCAAAATTCTTATAAAAAAGAGTTTTATAAATTTTAATTCGAGGAAAAGTTTAAAAACCTGAATTAACATCATAACATAAAATATATCATATCAAATTGATTGCTAAACCTATGAAATAGAGAAAAATGTATCAAAATAATCTGTAAATTAGCAATTCGAAATTTTTTAATATATTATTTAATAAACAAATGAGAATAGCAGTCGTAGGCGCTACCGGAATGGTCGGCAGAGTTATGCTCCAAGTTTTGGAAGAAAGAAATTTTCCAATCACTGAAATTATACCAGTAGCATCAGAAAGATCAATAGGAAAAACTATTGAATACAAAGGAAAAGAATACAAAATTGTATCAATGCAGGATGCTGTAGAAATGCGAGCTGATATCGCAATCTTTTCAGCAGGTGGAGAAACTTCCAAACAGTGGGCGCCTAAGTTTGCAGAAGTCGGAACAACTGTAATTGACAATTCATCGGCTTGGAGAATGGATCCAGATCGTCCGTTGATTGTACCAGAAATCAATGCAGATATTTTAACAACAAATGATAAAATTATCGCAAATCCTAACTGTTCAACGATTCAATTGGTAATGGTTCTTAATCCTTTACACAAAAAATACGGAATTAAACGTGTAGTTGTTTCTACTTATCAATCAGTTACGGGAACAGGTAAAGATGCTGTGGAGCAATTGAATGGAGAAATTGAAGGACGTGATGTAGCGAAAGTTTATCCATACCAAATTTTCAAAAATGCATTGCCTCATTGTGATGTGTTTGATGAAGAAACAGGTTATACAAAAGAAGAATTGAAATTGACTCGTGAGCCTCGTAAAATTATGCGTGTGGATGAAATGAATATTACAGCTACTGCGGTTCGTGTTCCTGTGCAAGGAGGACATTCGGAGTCGGTGAATATTGAATTTGAGAATGATTTTGATTTAGCCGAAGTTCGCAAATTATTAGCAGAACAGGAAGGTGTAACAGTACAAGATAATCCAGACACAAATACTTATCCAATGGCTTTCTATTCAGAAGGGAAAGACGATGTTTTTGTAGGTCGTATTCGTCGTGATTTATCTCAACCAAATGCATTAAATTGTTGGATTGTTGCGGATAATTTACGCAAAGGAGCAGCTACAAATGCGGTTCAAATTGCAGAATATCTAGTAAAACACAATTTAGTTGGATAATATTTTCAATTAAAAACTTATATAAAGTCGCTCTTGTAGCGACTTTTTTATGTTTAATGAATAAGTTTTCAGAACTTTAACAAATATTTTACGCTATCAAAGCAACCATAAGCGTAATTTTCGCATCTAAACACTGAGAAAGAAAAAGTATTTTGGACGAAAAACAACTCATAAAAGCTTGTATCAACAATGATTCGAAAGCACAGCGGCTGCTTTACGAAAAATATGATGCGCGATTTTTTGCGGTTTGTAAACGTTATTTTACCGATATACAACAAGCGGAAGATGCGTTGGTAAAAGGTTTTTTGAAGATTTTTCAGAATCTTGAAAATTATTCGTTCGAAGGAAGTTTTGAAGGATGGATGCGAAGAATTATGATTAATGAATGTTTGATGGAGTTGCGGAAAAATAAAATTTTTCACCTTAATGTAGACGATTACTCCTCTTCTATTTCATCTAATCAAGAAGCTTCGCAACAAATCGAAGAAGATGATGTGATGAAACTCCTCGATTATCTACCCGAAGGCTGTCGTCTCGTGTTTACCCTTTACGTTATTGAGGGATATAAGCACAAAGAAATTGCCGAAAGTTTGGGCATTACAGAAGGAACATCTAAATCGCAACTTAATTTAGCGAAGACGAAATTGAAGGATATGTTAAGTAAGAATGAAAATATAAAATCAAATTTATCGTGAACACAAACGATCCAATAGAAGATTTATTTCGATCAAGAAGTAGCGAAACAGTCGGCGAAAAGCCGAGTGATTTGGTGTGGAAACGTATTGAATCTGGTTTGCAGAAGGAGGAAAAGAAGAAGAAACCTATTCGCGAATTTGTTTCGAGTGTATGGTTTTCTGCTGCCGTTTTCGCGTTGATTGCGATTCCTTACTTTGTGCTTTTTATCGAGAATATTAATACTGAAAATAGAGAAAATTCACTTGAAATTGTCAAAACAAATGTCCCAGTTATCGAGCAATCGCCTGCTGAACAAGAAGAAATAGTGGTTTTGGAATCGAAAGATAAAGATTTGGAAAAACCTCTAGAAATAGTAAAGAATGATAAAGTTACAAAACAGCCTGTTTATAAAGTAATTGAAGGACATTCTGCTAGTGTAATTGCTGACGAAGGATATTTTCCTCAATTATCTAATGCTTCTGCATCGAATGCTCCAGTTACTTTATCAGCACCGCAAGCGATGGAAGCTCGTTCTAAGGTTTTAGATTCAATAGAAAAAGAAAGACAATATGCTAAAACAAGTAATCAGAATTTGGGTTCTATAAAAGATTCAGTTATTTCGGATAAGTTAGCTGGAAAAGCTTCTGGTATTGTAGTTGCAAATGGTGTAAGCAGACAAAATGCTAAGCTAAAAGATACTTCTGATGTGATGAAAATGACGGTTGTTGCAGAAACACGTGCTGCAAATGCTTCGTTAGAAACAGCTTCGGTGATGGAAGTTTCGCCAAAAAAATCTGTAATTGACAAATCTGCAATTGTTTATAAACCTTTAAAGTTTACAGTAAAATCGGATATTTTACGTACTAATTTTAAATTACAAAAGAAATTAAAAGATAAAATTTCGTTTGAAAGTACAACGAATAATCTTGTCATTACATTTGAGAAAGTAAATGATAAGATTGTTTTAATAACAAACGAACCAAAGGTTGATGCGACGCTTTTGGGAGTTTTGGAAAAAAATAAAAAAGAAATATTTAAATATTATAATAAATAGAGATTAAAAAAAGGTTCGCTTTTAGCGAACCTTTTTTTAATTATTTCCATATAAATTTATTGCATTTTCTTTGTCTTGATTCATCGCGATGATTAAATCATCTAACGAATCAAATTTCTTTTCATCTCGCAAATGTCCTAAAAATTCAAGGCGAATTGTTTCTCCATAAATATCTCGATCAAAATCCAAAATATTCACTTCTACTCGATGTTCACGAGAATTGGTAACCGTTTCTCTAAATCCGATGCTTAATAAACCTAAATATTTCTGATCATCCACAAAAACATCAACCGCATAAACGCCATCTTTTGGAATTAATTTATTGGGATCAACTTGTAAATTAGCGGTAGGAAAACCAAGTGTACGACCAATTTTGTCACCATGAACAACTTCTCCAGAAAGCGGATATTGATAGTTCAACGCTTTATTCGCATACGCGATATTTCCTTCGATAAGTGCATTTCTAATTTTTGTAGAACTCACCGCCACATCATTTTCTTCGACAGCTTGCAATTGAATCAAATTGAAACCATATTTTTTCGAAAGAACTTGTAATTGTTCAAAATTTCCTTCTCTATTTTTCCCGAAATGATGATCGTAGCCAATCACTAGCGTATCAATATTAATTTTATCAACCAATAAATTCTTGACAAATTCGACAGAAGTTACTTGCGAAAAATCTGTTGTAAACGCTTGAATAATCAAATGTTCTAACCCAAATTGACGCAAAACATTTTCTTTTTCCTCTAAAGTGTTCAAAAATTTAAGATCACAATTTGGTTGTAAAACCATTCGAGGATGTGGATTAAAAGTAATCAAAACACTTTTTCCATCAATTTCTTTTGCAATTGTATTGAGTTGTTTTAGAATAGATTGGTGTCCAATGTGCACACCATCAAACATGCCCAAAGTAAGGACAGGACGTTTGATTGGTTTGATTTCTTCTAAGGATTGATAAACGTTCACTAAAAATGATTTTGCACAAAATTAAGGCTTTCAAATCGAACTTCAAATCTATTTTTAATTTCCTTTGATTGTAATATTCTGATTACTAATCAAAATATTATGACAAAAATCTTAAAAAGTATATAAATTATACAATGTTTTTAACTTACCTTTGCACCCAAATAAAATAAACTAAATCATTTCATATAATGGCAAATCAAAAGAAAGGTAAGATTGCACAGGTTATTGGACCTGTAATTGACGTTATTTTTGATAACGCAGAAGGCCTTCCAAATATTTATGATGCATTAGAGGTTCCTCGTCAAGGAAAAGAAACATTAATTCTTGAAGTTGAGCAACACATCGGTGAAGATACTGTACGTTGTATCGCAATGGATAGTTCTGATGGTTTACAAAGAGGTCAAGA
Organism: Empedobacter sp. UBA2044; assembly: GCF_002333005.1. Lineage (NCBI taxonomy): Bacteria > Pseudomonadati > Bacteroidota > Flavobacteriia > Flavobacteriales > Weeksellaceae > Empedobacter > Empedobacter sp. UBA2044. The sequence goes on along the minus strand of NZ_DDBA01000014.1, from coordinate 4,704 downwards.
AGTTATCGCTTTAGGAAAACCAATTATGGTTCCTATCGGAGAAAACATCAAAGGACGTGTATTTAATGTAGTTGGAGATGCTATTGATGGTTTAGGGAATTTAGACAAAGAAAATGGTTTACCTATTCACCGTCCAGCTCCAAAATTCGAAGAATTATCAACATCTGCAGAAGTTTTATTTACAGGTATTAAAGTAATTGACTTAGTAGAGCCATACGTAAAAGGTGGTAAAATTGGTTTATTTGGTGGTGCCGGAGTAGGTAAAACAGTATTAATTCAGGAGTTGATGAACAACATCGCAAAAGGACACGGAGGTTTATCTGTATTCGCTGGTGTTGGTGAGCGTACTCGTGAAGGTAATGACTTAATGCGTGAGATGATTGAAGCTGGATTAATTAATTACGGTGAAGATTTCATGCACTCTATGGAAGGTGGATCTTGGGATTTATCTAAAGTAAACAGTGAAAACATGAAAGAGTCTAAAGCAGCTTTCGTTTTCGGACAAATGAATGAACCTCCAGGTGCACGTGCTCGTGTTGCTTTAACAGGTTTAACATTAGCTGAATATTTCCGTGATGGAGATGGACAAGGTCAAGGACGTGACGTATTATTCTTCGTAGATAATATCTTCCGTTTTACACAAGCAGGTTCTGAGGTTTCTGCCTTATTAGGACGTATGCCATCAGCCGTAGGTTATCAGCCAACATTAGCAACTGAAATGGGTGCTATGCAAGAGCGTATTACATCTACTAAAAACGGATCTATTACTTCTGTACAAGCGGTATATGTACCTGCCGATGATTTAACTGACCCTGCGCCAGCTACGACTTTCGCGCACTTAGATGCTACAACGGTATTAGATCGTAAAATTGCTTCATTAGGTATTTACCCAGCGGTAGATCCATTGAACTCTACATCTCGTATCTTATCACCAGCAATTATTGGTAAAGAACATTACGAAACAGCACAACGTGTAAAAGAAATCTTACAACGTTACAATGCTTTACAAGATATCATCGCGATTTTAGGTATGGAAGAGTTATCAGAAGAGGATAAGTTAGTTGTACACCGTGCACGTCGTATCCAACGTTTCTTATCTCAACCATTCCACGTTGCAGAACAGTTTACAGGTATCCCAGGTGTTTTAGTAGATATCAAAGATACAATCAAAGGATTCAACATGATCTTAGATGGTGAAGTTGACCAATATCCTGAGGCTGCATTCAACTTACGTGGTACAATCGAAGAAGCGATTGAAGCTGGAGAAAAAATGTTAGCAGAAGCTAAATAATATAATTTAACCATATAAAGAGTGCTTACGTTTCTTTTCTTTTTGAAAGTTGCTAAGTACTCTTTTTTTTAAAAACAATAGGATTATGCACTTACAAATTATTACGCCAGAATTCGTAGTTTTCGATGCAGAAGTAGATGCTGTTACTTTACCAGGTAAAGATGGTGAATTTCAGTTATTAAATAACCACGCTCCTATCGTTGCAACTTTAGGTGAAGGAACAATTAAAATTAAAGTTCACACAAAAACTTTCGAAGATTTCGATAATCAATCTGGCAAAGTTTACACTTCTCCATCAAACGAATCTACATTATTGTTAGATATCAAAGGAGGAACAATTGAAATGAGCAATAATAAAGTAATCGTTTTAGCAAACTAATTACTTTTTTATCATAAAACTTAAAAGGAGATCAATTTTGATCTCCTTTTTTTATATTTTCTACTTAATATTCTCTTTTTTACTTCAAATTTTATTCTGTTTAAATCCTTTTTATAGATTTCGAAAGAAATATTTTTAGCTTTTTGGTATAAATATTCTTTTTAAATTAAGTTTATAGATTTATTTTCTAAAAACAAAATGTAAATTTCATTATTCAGAAAATTATTCTAATTTCACATCAAATATAAAACTACAAAATGTAGTTAGAAATGAATAATTTTTAAAGATGAAGTACAATTCTAAAAAACATTCTTTTGGACACGGTGTCCTGCTTCAGAGCATCTATAATTGTATCAATAGTAAAATTCGAATGTGCAGCTGCTAATTTCAGCTAACTAACCTACCCTACTATTTATTAATCGTAGTCACATTCAAAACAATTTTATTATGTCAACAGAAAAACAATTACATTTCGATACTTTACAAGTACACGCAGGTCAGGAAGTAGACCCAACAACAGGCTCTCGCGCTGTTCCAATTTATCAAACATCTTCTTATGTATTTAATGATGCCGAACACGGAGCAAATTTATTTGCTTTGAAAGAATTTGGTAACATTTACACAAGAATTCAGAATCCAACAACCGACGTATTCGAAAAACGTATTGCTGCGCTGGAAGGAGGTGTTTCAGCATTAGCAGTTTCATCGGGACAAGCGGCACAATTTATTGCTTTAAATAATATTTTAGAATCAGGAGATAATTTTGTTTCAGCTTCTAATCTTTATGGCGGAACATATAATCAATTCAAAGTTGGTTTTAAGCGTTTAGGTGTTGATGTTCGCTTTGCTGAAGATGAAGATCCAGCTAAAATTGAATCATTAATTGATGAAAATACAAAAGCGATTTATGCAGAAACGATAGGAAATCCGAGTTTTAATGTTCCAGATTTTGAAGCAATCGCTGTAATTGCGAAGAAACATAATATTCCATTTATTGTGGATAACACATTTGGTGCGGGCGGTTATATTTTCAAACCTTTAGAACATGGAGCAAATGTTGTTGTAGAATCTGCAACAAAATGGATCGGAGGACATGGAACTTCGATTGGAGGCGTGATTGTAGATGGTGGAAATTACGATTGGGGCAACGGAAAGTTTCCACAATTTTCAGAACCATCGGAAGGTTATCATGGTTTAGTTTTTTCTGATGTTTTCGGAATTAATGGTCCTTTTGGAAATATTCAATTTATTATTCGTGCCCGCGTCGAAGGTTTGCGCGATTTTGGTCCTGCCATTTCACCGTTCAATTCTTTTTTATTGTTACAAGGTTTAGAAACGTTGTCGTTAAGAGTTCAGAAACATTTGGACAATACGTTAGAAATTGCGCGTTGGTTAGAACTTCATCCGCAAGTTGAAAAAGTGAATTATCCTGGATTAATTACTTCTCCAAGTCATCATTTGGCAAAAAAATATTTGAAAAATGGTTTCGGAGCTGTTTTATCATTCCAAATTAAAGGTGATGCAGACAAAGCGAATCAATTTATTGATAGTTTAAAATTGATTAGTCATTTGGCAAATGTTGGCGATGCAAAATCGTTAATTATTCATCCTTCTGCAACAACTCATCAACAACTGAGCGATGATGAACAAAAATCTGCTGGAGTTTTTCCTGGTTTATTGCGTCTTTCTGTCGGAATTGAATATATTGATGATATCAAAAATGATCTTCAGCGAGCTTTTGATAAAATTAAGTAAACAAAGTATTATTAGCTATAAATTAATTCAGTGAATTTTCATCAATATAATTATACAAAACCATTTCAATTAGAAAATGGTCAAATTCTCGAAAATTTAACCATTGCTTATCATACAGCTGGAACATTGAATCCCGAAAAAAACAATATCATCTGGGTTTGTCATGCTTTAACGGCAAATTCGGATGTTTTCGATTGGTGGGCTGGTCTTTTTGGAGAAAATGAATTGTTCAATCCAAAAGATCATTTTATTATTTGCGCCAATGTGATTGGTTCTAATTACGGAACAACAAATCCGTTGTCTACAAATCCTGAAACAAATTCACCTTATTATCGAGATTTTCCTACAATTACGATAAAAGATATGGCAAATGGGCATCAATTGTTAGCAGACCATTTAGGAATTTCGACTATTCATTTATTAATTGGTGGTTCACTCGGTGGTCAACAAGCGTTAGAATTTACGTTGCTGAATCAAGTTAAAGTGGACAATTTAGTTTTGTTGGCGACGAATGCAATACATTCTCCTTGGGGAATTGCGTTCAACGAATCTCAGCGTTTAGCTATCGAGGCAGATGCAACTTTTAACGATAAAACTGAGAATGGAGGAAGAAATGGATTGATTGCAGCACGTACAATTGCGATGTTGTCTTATCGTACCTATATTATATATGAACAGAAGCAAAAAGACGAGGATTCTGTTTACAACGATTTCAAAGCGTCTTCTTATCAAAAATATCAAGGTGAAAAATTAGCAAATCGATTCAATGCACATTCTTATTGGACACTTTCGAAAGCGATGGATTCACAAAACTTGGCTCGAAATAGAGAATCTTTAGAGAAATCTTTGGCTCAGATTTCTTCGAATACTTTAGTGATTGGAATTTCTTCGGATATTTTATTTCCCCCAAAGGAACAAAAATTTATAGCGAATCATATTCCAAATGCAAAATTTATCGAAATAGATTCTATTTTTGGACACGATGGTTTCTTGGTCGAATTACAAGAATTAAATACAATTTTGGAACATCTCGTATAATATTATGAAATGAATAATTATCTGAAGCTCGATTTATTCGAGCTTTTTTTATTTATAAATAGATTCTACTTCGTAAAATTTCTCTCGAGTCGTTCCTTCAAAAGTATCCATTTTACTTTTCTTTTGTTCAAGAAAAGCAAAATGTCTAATCATTTTGTGCGGTAAAAACGAAGTTTTAGAATCTAAAATCTAATATCTCACTTCTCACATCTAAAAAAAACAAAAAATATTTCCCATCGTA
>NZ_DDBA01000039.1:0-41050 GCF_002333005.1 Empedobacter sp. UBA2044 | reverse complement strand
CAGTTTTTGGTACAGTGTCTTGGAAATTAACCCTTTTTAGAAATTTAATATGAACTGGAAAGTTTAACCAATTAATTGTTCATATTAGCTTGGTTAGTAGAAACTATCTGCTAAATTGATTTTATATATATGATTATATATATCAATTATTAAGTAACTATATTCAAAGAAATTTGTATTATAGAAGTCAAATTCTTCAAAATCTAAATCAACTTTATATATATCATATATAAAGTCTAACCCATATTTTTCAATTAGATTAATAAATTTTTGATGATCATCGTAATCTATATTATTTCTCTCGTCATCATATTCTTCAAATGCAATATTTATCTCTTCTTCAAATAACATGATTATTTTTCTAAATGAATAAAAATCGCTTTTTTCAATTGATGATATAATATTCGTTATCTTCAATATCACTTCTTTATAGTAATCAGTAACTAGAAAATTAATATTACCAGAACCAAATGATTCTTCATCAACTTCCATTTTTAAAGAGTTAAAGTTGTTTAATTGTAATAAACTTAAATAAGTAAAACTTTCAAATGGCTCATATCTAGAGGAAATAGTACTCCCTTTTTTATTATTTGAAAAATACTCAATTGATAAAGCTGTATTTTTTATTAAACAAATTAATCGTTCTTCATCATTATCAACTGATAAATACAAATCATCAATAACAGTTATTAAAATATCAGTAATTTGATTATTATCATTAAGATCTAAATTTTTAAATATAGAGTATTCTTCAAATATATATTGATTATAAGAATCTATATTATTGTTCTTGATATCATTAATTATATCTTGAAAATGTTTATAATCATCATTAAATTCATAAATATTTAGCATTAAATGAATAAAATCATAGTATGAATTATACTTTTCATACTCTTCTGTATTAATTAAAACATCATCTAAATCAACTACTTGTTCTATTGTGTCTATTGATAAATCCACTGCGATTGTATATAATACAGGATTTAATAATCTTGAAATTTTTATTTTCATATTATTTTTTTTAAAATATTATAATTATTAGGTCTCTCCTAATAAATATTAATACTATAACCAAACTAATAAAGTGTTTATCACACAGGTTATAAGTAGATATTTAGTTTTAATATTTTTTCATTTTTAAACATAGTTTTGGCTGTCCAGTATTCACATTGAATCTGGATCTCATTGTTTGTAAAAATTATTTTTTGAATTTTAAAGCGTAAAAAGTATAACGCTTCAAGTATTATAGAATCTAATACTTAATAGGAATTAAAGAAGATAGAACATCCGACTCCTTAAAATAAACTGCACTACCAATTTTTGTAAAAGGTAAAAGTCCGTTTCTCTTATAGTTATCAATAGTTGAAACGGATTTTCCTAAAATATTAGCCACTTGTTCTCTATTCAATAACTTATCTTTTTTATTAAGATTTATATTCTCAATAAATTGTCCCATTGAAGCTACTAATGCTTCCTTAATAATAACTCCTAGCTCCTCAGGAGTTAATTGAATTAAATAATTTTGTTTCATTCTTTCTGTTTTTTCTTGTAGCAAATGTAGAAAGTGTTTAAAATAAAAAAGGGGGATTCCCCCCGTGTAATTTATTTTAAATTTTTAATCATTGAATTTAATACCTCAATTATTATTTTTTTATCTTCTATAGTTATATCATCTTTAAAATTAGTTCCAGTCAAATGCTTCTTTTCTAATTGGTTTATACTAACTCCACTAATATAGTTTATAGATTCAGCTAAAGTTTTATTTACTATTTTATTATCAAAAACATGAATTTTGATTAACCGTCCAAATACCCCCCAAAGTTTAGCATTAAAATTTGATTTGATTATTTTATTGTTTTCATTGTTTAATTTATTCTTTTGATTTTCTATTAAATTAATTCTTTTATTATTAATTTCTTTTAACAAAAATTCATAATAAATAATTTTCATTAAATCATCCAATTCAGTTTTATATATTTCTAAAAATAAATCTTTGAATGTTTTATTTTGATTGAAAGATTTACAGGGATATACACTATAACCAGATTGACCATGCGATATTCTTTCATATTCATTCAATTTTTTATTAAAATCTACTACCATTCTATTAGTAAAGAAAAAATATGATGTTGATAATCCTGATTTATATTCAAATTTTAATAATGATTCATCTGTCTTTGTTGGATTAGTTACACCATTATAATTTTCATAAAAAGTATATTCGTTATTTTTTTTGAATTCTCCTATTAATCTTTCCAAATTTTCACTTGGTGAAAAATATTTTAATTTAGAGAGAAAATTTCTTTCAATTCTATTTACTTTTACCGAATTATAAATATAATTTTCATCCGTTCCCAATAAGCTAAAATGATTTAAATTTGGTAATTTGTCTTTATCTTCAACTTTTCTAGTGTATTTTAACTTATTTAATATATTTACTAAATTCTCATATGAATTAAATTTTACTTCATTTTTAGTATTATTAAATTTTAATTCTTTCAAAATATCAAATGTGACCTCATCAAAACCTAAAAAAAGAATTGAATTTTCATAAAATTTCTCATCACTAATGTTTATTTTTTCTTTATTTTTAAAATCATTTAGAAAATTAAATAATTTTTTATTACAATAATTTTCTATTATTTCTTTTAATTCATTTCTCCTATCAATAGTTATTAAAAAAATATTTACTGTTCTTTTTATCATATTTCTAATTTACTTCTTAATAAATCTGCTTTTTGTTTATCTGACATTTTAACGTAAGATTGTAATGTTTTAGTTTGTTTATGGCCTGTTCCTATTTTTAATACATCAAGCTCCACTCCTCTACTAAAGTTTAAAGTCACAAAAGTTCTTCGTGCTGTATGGCTCTTTATTATATCATATTTATGTAAAATTGATCCATCTACGTTTTTTCCAACTTCCATATTTAATGAATCTATTTTCTGAGCTAACTCTTTTAAATAAACATTAAACTTAACGTTTGATATTTTTGGTAATTTTCCATTATAGGAATCTAATATCTGTTTAACCTTAATAGTGATAGGAATTGTTATCGCTTCTTTAGTTTTTTGTTGTCTTATTGACAAATATTGATCATCAATAATATTAGAGTAATTAATCTTCTGTAAATCAGAAAATCTTTGACCTGTATAACACAGTAATAAGAACAAATCTCTTACTTGACATAATTTCTTATTATCATTCAAATCAATTTCTTCTAACTCTTTAATTTCAGTTTCACCTAAAGCTAAATTATCAACTTCAACATCCTTTGTTAAGAAATTTCTATTCTCAATAAATGGATGAATACCAACGCCTAAACTTTTAGTAAAAAGTAAAACCGTTTTAAGGAATTTCATTTTTCTATAAATTGTTGTGGGTTTATATAACTTTATATTTACTAGATAATCTACAAATGAATTTCTAACCATATTATCAATCATATCAACATTATAGATTGACTTATTTAATCTTTCAAACTCTTGAAAATTATACTTAGCTTGTTTATACTTTTGAATAGTTGATTCCGTTACATCATTCTTGATTGTTTGAATATATAAATCAAAATAGTCAGAAACCGTTTTCGATTCTGATTTAGTATGCAAAGGTTTTTCATCAAAATAATGCTTTTTAACTAACATTTTAAATTCTTCACCTGTCGGTTTTCTATAAAACTCATTGATGAAAAATTCAAATGATTCTCTTGCAGAATTCTCCAAATCATATAAAATATTATTTATCGTATGTACATTTTTTACTTTAGATGTCTGTTTTATTTTACATTTATCCTTATCCCAATATAGAGGAAGTATAAATTGTTTAGATGATATTTTATATTGTTTTCCGTCCCATCTACATATCATATAAATTAATGTAGATTCTTTAGACTTAGGTTCTTTTAAACAAAAAGTAATCTTCATAAAATTAATTTACAATAAATATAATATGAAAAATTTAAAAGGGGATAAAGAAGGGGATGAATTTTCTGATAGAATTTAAAATTACTTAAGTTCATTTGGGGATTGTAATAAAAAAAACTCACTGAAATAGTGAGTTTTAATAATAACCAGTCTTAACCTATAATAATAACTAGTGGAGCTGGCGGGATTCGAACCCGCGTCCAAACAAGCAACAAATAAGCTTTCTACATGCTTAGTTTATTATTAATTTTCGACGAAATCCTGAGAATAAACACTCTGTCATCCGCTTATCATCTAAAATCTCAAAACCTATCCGATGCACTAAGGTTTCTATTCTTACTTTCCCGTGTCCCTGTATCAAACGCCGTAAGTCAAGGCTTTTGAGGGACATTCAGCTTCTATACCTAGTATAGACGTGGCGTATTCTTACTAAAATTCAGAATTATGCAGCTAAAGCGTACTCTTCGTTGCCAGTTAAAAAGTTGAAGTGCCTGATTAAAGTGAGTACACAACCTATCACTGCATGCTTACTTACCCATTGGCCCTGCTGTCAAAACCAGTCAGCCCCATAAAGTAAATTGTCAATAAATAATTGACGGATGCCAAATATACAAATTTTATACCAAATAGAATTAACTTTTTCTAAACATAATTATTGAACAAATTTGAATAAATTAGAGAAAATTCAATTCACAAAAATTTTAATAAAATGGGAAACTTAGTTAATGTACCTACATTCAAAGATCATTATGACAATTACATCAATGGTCAATTTACGCCACCTACAAACGGAAAATACTTTGATGTTGTAACACCACTTACTGGAAAAGTTTTTACAAAAGCTGCGCATTCTTCAGAAGAAGATTTAGCAAAAGCGGTAGATGCTGCTCACGAAGCTTTCAAAAGTTGGAGTCAAACTTCGCCAACACAACGAAGCATTATTTTGAATAAAATTGCAGATAGAATCGAAGAAAATCTACAAAATGTTGCGGCTGTAGAAACCTACGATAACGGAAAACCAGTTCGTGAAACATTGAATGCTGATATTCCTTTAGCAATCGATCATTTCAGATATTTTGCTTCGGTAATTCGTGCTGAGGAAGGTTCTATCAACGAATTAGATAAAGATACAGTTTCAATTATTATCCACGAGCCAATTGGTGTTGTTGCGCAAATTATTCCTTGGAACTTCCCAATTTTGATGGCGGTTTGGAAATTAGCTCCAGCTTTGGCTGCTGGAAACTGTGTGGTTTTAAAACCTGCTGAATCTACTCCTATCTCGATTTTATATTTATTCGAATTAATTGGAGATTTATTACCTCCAGGAGTTGTTAACATTGTAAATGGTTTTGGTGGAGAATTAGGTCGCGCATTGGTGACAAATCCTAAAGTATCGAAAGCTGCGTTTACAGGATCTACAGCTACAGGACGTTTCGTGATGCAATATGCAACAGAAAATATTATTCCAGTTACGTTAGAATTAGGTGGAAAATCGCCAAACGTATTCTTCGAATCTGTAATGGATCATGATGATGATTTCTTAGACAAAGCGATTGAAGGAGCTGTATTATTTGCTTTAAATCAAGGTGAAATTTGTACGTGTCCTTCGCGATTATTGATTCAAGAATCTATTTATGATAAGTTTATTGCGCGAGTTGTAGAACGTGTAAATATGATTAAAGCAGGAAATCCTCTTGATCCTGAAACAATGATTGGTGCGCAAGCTTCTCAAATTCAGTATGACAAAATTTTAAGTTATATTAAATTAGGAAAAGAAGAAGGTGCAGAAGTTTTAACTGGTGGTGACGCTAATCATTTACAAGGTGAATGCGAAACAGGTTATTACATCAAACCAACTTTATTTAAAGGAAATAACAAGATGCGTATCTTCCAAGAAGAGATTTTTGGACCTGTGTTAGCTGTGACAACTTTCAAAGATGAAGCAGAAGCTATTGAGCTTGCTAATGACACTATTTATGGCTTAGGAGCTGGTGTTTGGACGCGTGATGCACATCAATTGTACCAAGTTCCACGTGCTATTCAGGCTGGTCGTGTTTGGGTTAATCAATATCATAGTTATCCTGCTGGAGCGCCTTTCGGAGGTTATAAACAATCTGGTATCGGACGTGAAAACCACAAAATGATGTTAGATCATTATCGTCAAACTAAAAACATGTTAGTTTCTTACAGCAAAAAGAAATTAGGTTTCTTCTAAATCAATAATTAATTAAAAATCTCAAAAAATGAAACGTGTTGATGCAACAGAAAAAGCGATTAATTTATTGAATGAATTAAAAGCAAAACATGGCGATTTAATGCTTTATCAAGCAGGAGGTTGCTGTGAAGGAACGCAACCGCAATGTTTCAGAAAAGGAGAATTTTATCTTCGATACAAAGATGTTTGCATTGGAGAAATTGATGGAGTTGAATTTTGGATTGACAAAGATTTGTTCGAATATTGGAAACATGCTCATTTCGAATTAGATGTTATTGATGCGATTGGCGCAGGAGGTTTTTCGTTAGAAGTTCCGCTTGGCAAAACATTTAAAGTCAATTATCGAATATTCTCTCAAGAAGAACTTAATCAATTAGACGAAGTCAAAATCAATTTATAACAGAAAAGCCATTTGCATTGCAAATGGCTTTTTTATTTATGATAGAAATAATTTTATCCTAAAACTTCAATCGCTTTGTTGATACGTGCAATCGTTTCCTCTTTTCCTAAAGTTGCCATAATTACAGGAACATCTGGTCCTTGTAAAGCACCAACTAAACTAAGACGTAAAGGCATTCCGATTTTTCCAAATCCAATTTCTTGCGTTGTAACAAATTCTGCCATTGCATCGTGTAAAACTTCTGAAGTAAATTCTGATGAATTTAAAACTTCAACAAATTTTCCTAAAATCTCTTTAGAATCATCTTTCCAAGCTTTTTTAGCTGCTTTTTCATCGTAAGTAGAAGGAGCTATATAAAAGAATTGACCTTGTTCGTAAATATCTTTTACAAAGTTTGCTCTTTCTTTTAACAATTCAACCACTTTTGCATCTAAAGCTGGATTCGCTTCGATTCCATTTTCTTTTAAAACTTCTTCGAAAGATGGTAATAATTCTTCAACAGATTTTTGTTGTAAATATTGATGATTGAACCAAGTTGCTTTTTCCGGAGAAAAACGTGCACCCGATTTTGAAACTTTTTCTAATGAAAATAATTGAATCAATTCTTCCATTGTAAAAATCTCTTGATCAGTTCCAGAATTCCATCCCAATAAAGCTAACATATTCAATACTGCATCTGGGAAATAACCTTCTTGTTTGTATCCTTTTGCAATTCCTTCTTCTGTTTTCCATTCCATTGGGAAAACTGGAAATCCGTGTTTGTCTCCATCACGTTTACTTAATTTTCCTTTTCCTTCTGGTTTTAAGATTAATGGTAAATGTGCGAAACGAGGTGCTTCCCAACCAAATGCATCATACAATAATTCGTGCAAAGCCATTGATGGTAACCATTCTTCTCCACGAATTACGTGAGAAATTCCCATCAAATGATCGTCCACAATATTTGCTAAGTGATACGTTGGCATTCCATCAGATTTAAACAAAACTTTATCATCTAAAGTTGATGCATCAATCGTTATTTTTCCACGAATCATATCATCCAATAAAACTGTACGAGAATCATCAATTTTGAAACGAATTACATAAGGAGTTCCATTCCCAATTAAAGCTTTTGTTTCATCTTCCGTCAACGATAAAGAGTTTTTTAACTTTCCTCTTGTCGACCAGTTATAAATAAATGTTTCTTTATTTTCTTCTGCTTTTACACGCGCAGCATCTAATTCTTCTGCTGTATCAAACGCATAATATGCATTTCCAGAAGCTAATAATTCGTCTACATATTGTTTGTAGATTTCTTTACGCTCTGATTGACGGTAAGAACCTAAATCTCCACCAAAACCAACACCTTCATCAGGAGTTAAGCCTAACCATTTCAACGAATCGATAATATATTGTTCAGCACCTTCCACATAACGTGTTTGGTCTGTATCCTCTATTCTTAATAAGAATTTTCCGTTATTATGTTTTGCGAAAAGATAATTGTATAACGCAGTACGGACTCCTCCGATGTGTAACGCACCTGTTGGACTTGGCGCAAATCTTACACGAACTTCTTTTGCCATTGTATCAAAATTTTTGCAAATTTAAGTCGTTCAATTCTATAATAGATATTTATTTTAAATAATATTCTATTTTTTATCTTCGTAAAACGAAAATTCAACAAAATAAAACCACATAAAAATGAAATTATATACAATAGAAACAGGAAATTTTAAATTAGATGGCGGTGCCATGTTCGGAATTGTACCAAAATCGATTTGGAATAAAACCAATCCTGCTGATGATAGAAATTTAATCGACCTTGCGATGAGATGTCTATTAATCGAAGATGGTAAACGATTAATATTGATTGATACAGGAATCGGAACTAAACAAGATGCAAAATTCTTTGGTTTTTATTATTTATGGGGCGATGCTACTTTAGATAACTCTTTAGCCAAACATGGTTTTCATCGCGATGATATTACAGATATTTTCTTGACGCATTTGCATTTTGATCATTGTGGTGGCGCAATTCAATACAACAAAGAGAAAGATTATTTAGAAGCTTCATTCAAAAACGCAAAATTTTGGTCGAATGCGAATCATTGGGATTGGGCAGTAAATCCAAATCCACGTGAAAAAGCGTCTTTCCTGAAAGAAAATATTTTACCTCTACAAGAAAGTGGACAACTTAATTTGATTGATTTGCCTCAAAATGGATCAATTTTAGAAAATTCTCCACTTGGTTTTGATATTTTATTTGTGGATGGACATACCGAAAAGCAAATGTTACCAATCATTACATATAAAAGCAAAAAAATAGTTTATATCGCAGATTTAATCCCAACTGTAGGGCATATTCCATTAATTTATGTAATTGGGTTTGATACACGACCTTTAATAACAGTTGAAGAAAAAGGAACGTTTTTACAAAAAGCAGTCGAAAATGAATATATTTTGTTTTTTGAACATGACCATGTCAACGAATTAGCTACGTTAAAATTAACAGAAAAAGGGGTTAGATTAGATCAAACCTATTCATTTTCAGAAGTTTTTGATTCAATTTAAAATCAATTTCATAACCGAAATGATTTCACAAATTCAGAAAAATATTTTCATACCTTTGTGTTGTCATTTAAAAAAATTATAGAAGCATGGGATGTGGATCTTGTGGAACTTCTAATGGCCTTCCGAAAGGATGTAACAATAATGGTGCTTGTGGCACTGATGGTTGTGGAAAATTATCAGTTTTTGATTGGTTATCGAATATGCAACTTCCAAATGGACAAGAAAAGTTCAATTTTGTGGAAGTTCGTTTCAAAAACGATCGAAAGTTTTATTATAAAAACGAAAACAACATATCTCTAAATATTGGCGATGTAATCGCTGTTGAAGGAACACCTGGTCATGATATTGGGGTTGTTACACTTACGGGTGAGCTTGTTAGAATCCAGATGAAAAAAAAGAATCTTTCGTGGACTGCGGAAGATGTCAAGAAGGTTTATCGCAAAGCGAACCAAAAAGATATAGAAACTTGGGTAGAGTTTCGTGATAGAGAAAAACAAACAATGGTTGATTCTCGAATTATGGCGAAAAACCTTAATTTGGAAATGAAAATTTGTGATGTTGAGTACCAAGGAGATGGAGCGAAAGTTACATTTTATTATACAGCAGAAGGACGTGTAGATTTCAGACAACTAATCAAAGAATACGCTGGGAAATTTGGCGTAAGAATTGAAATGAAACAAATCGGATATCGTCAAGAAGCAGCAAAAGTTGGTGGAATTGGATCTTGTGGACGCGAATTATGTTGTTCTACTTGGTTAACAGATTTCCGCTCTGTGAGCACTGCTGCAGCACGTTATCAACAATTGTCAATTAACTCGCAAAAGTTAGCTGGACAATGTGGTAAATTAAAATGTTGTTTAAATTTTGAATTGGATTCATATTTAGATGCATTAAATAGTTTTCCATCAATGGAAAGCCGTTTCGAGACTGAAAAAGGTTGGGCACATTGTGTTAAAATCGACGTTTTCAAGAAAGAAATGTGGTTTGCTTATGACAAAGGCGGAATTGTTTGGTACAAATTTTCGGTAGACGATATTCAAGAGTTTTTAGCAATCACTGCAAAAGGTCAAAAAACTGAACCTTTAGAGGATTTAGCTAAAAATGTAGAAGAATCGAAACCAGATTTTACAGATGTAATTGGTGAAGATTCTTTAGAACGTTTTGAACGTAAAGAAAAACAGAACAAAAAACGTAAAAGAATTAAGAATAATCAAAATTCTGGAAACGAAAAAGTTGCGGCGAATGCTAATAATCTGAAACCTCAGAAGGCAAAACAAAAACAGCCTAACGAGACGAAAGATAAAGCAAATCGTCCTGAAAATAAACAAGGAAAGAATCCAAATCAGTCTAAAAAGAATAATCAAAATAGACCGAACAAAAATTCGAATCCTAATCAGAATCAGCAACAACAAAATCAGCCAAAAGAGAAGCAACAGCCAACTCAAGCGAAAGAGCAACAAGCTCAACCAAATACTGATCAGCAAAAGCCGCAAGGAAATAATCGCAATCGCAATCAACAAAAGCGAAAACCGAATAATCCGAGCAATAATAGCCAACAAAATAATCAAACAAATCAGGCTAATCAGTCAACTCAACAACCAAAAAAACAACCTCAGCAAAATAATCAAAATGCTGAGCAAAAACCGAAAACTAAGGACGAGAATCAAGCAAATAATTCTCAACCGAATCCAAATAAATCGAAGAATCGAAATAAAAAAAGATTTAATCGTGGGCCAAAACCAGATGATACGCAACAGTAGTTTGCTTTTTATTTTAGTCTTTTTATTGTTTAGTTGCGAGGCTAAACATTATTATCAAGACACAAAAGATGTGAAAGACGAATGGAAGAATAATCAACCTCAAACCTTTACGTTTGATGTAAAAGATCCTAAACCTTCGGCTGTTAACATTGGATTTGTGTTAAGAAATAATACGTCGTATGAATATAGTAACTTATATTTGTTCACGAAATTCATCGATCCTAAAGGAAATGAAATGATTGATACTTTACAGTATTATATTGCAAATCCCGATGGAAGCTGGATTGGTAAAGGAATGACAACAAAAGAAATGATGTTGGTTTATCGCGAAAATTTACCAATAAAAGACTCTGGTCGCTATCAACTAAAAGTTTGGCAAGGTATGCGAACAAAAAATTTGAAAGGAATCGAAGACATTAGTTTGATTGTTGATAAAGCTGAATAATACAGAATGGAAAACAATAAAAATTCTAAAACAAGCACAACTTCTAAAGCAAAAAAGAAGTTCAATAGCTTTTCATTAGCCAAAAAAATAATCGTTACCATTTGGGTACTGTTTTTTTGTGCCGTATTAGGAATTTTCGGAATCTTTTGGGCTACATCTAACGGATGGTTAGGTGAAATTCCCAATGTACGCGATTTAGAAAATCCTGATATTTATGTTTCATCAGAAATTATTTCTTCTGATGGTGTTTTGTTAGATCGTTTCGAAGCAGAACGCAGAACACCAGTCGATTACAAAGATTTACCTCCACATTTAGTTGACGCATTGTTAGCAAAAGAGGACGTTCGTTTCTTTGATCACTCAGGTGTAGACATAAAAGCAGCAGCTCGTGCAATTACTTCTGGAGGAGAATCTGGAGGTGGTTCTACAATTACACAGCAGTTAGCAAAACAATTGTACACAAAAGATCCTTCTTCTAATAAAGTAAAACGTGTTTTACAGAAATTAAAAGAATGGGTAACTTCTGTTCAGTTAGAAAAATTGTACACAAAAGAAGAAATTATTGCAATGTATTTCAATAAGTTCGACTTTATTTATAATGCAAAAGGAATTGAATCTGCTTCTAAAGTTTATTTCAACAAAACAACGAAAGAATTAAATTTAGATGAAGCTGCAACATTGGTTTCGATGTTTCAAAATCCTGTTGCGTATAATCCTGTAAAATATCCTGAAGTTTCTAAAAAGCAAAGAAATCTTGTCTTAAAGCAAATGATGAAATACAACAAAATTTCTCAAGCTGAAGGAGAAGCCGCGCAAAATGCGCCTTTGGTTACAGATAAACAAGATATTATGAAACATGATGAATCACATTCAGCATATTTCAAATCTGCTTTGAGAAAGGAAATTCAACAATGGATGGTTGATTATGAGAAAGAAACAGGAAAATCTTATAACCTTGAAAAAGATGGTTTAAAAATCTATGTAACGTTAGACTCAAGAATGCAAAATTTAGCTGAAGAAGCGGTTAAAAAACAATTAAAAGTTTTACAAGACCAATTCTTTGGTGAGCAACGCGGACGTAGTTTAGCACCATTCTATAATATTTCTGCTGCAAAAAGAACACAAATCTTTAAGCAAGCAATGGCTCGTACAGATTTGTATAAAAAGATGAAAGCCGAAGGAAAATCTGAAGCTGAAATCGAAACTGTTTTCAATACCCCTCGCGACTCTGTTCAGTTCTTTACATGGAACGGAATTCAGTACAAAAAAGGGAAAACATTGATGGATTCAATCGAATATCACAAACATATTTTACAAGCTGGTTTGATGTCAATGGATCCAAAAGATGGAACAATCAAAGCTTGGGTTGGAGGAATCGATTGGAATTATTTCAAATTTGACCACGTAAAACAAGCGCGTCGTCAGGTAGGTTCTACGTTCAAACCGTTTGTTTATGCAACAGCAATTAATCAATTAGGATTAACACCTTGTCATACTGTTTCTAATGAGAGAATACCAGGAAAATGGTCTCCTCGAAATGCTAACGGTAAATATGGTGGATCTCAAGATTTAAGAACTGCATTAGCTTATTCAACAAATATTGTCGCTGCCCGTTTGATTATGCAAACAGGTGAAGAACCTGTAATTCAAATGGCTCGGGACCTTGGAGTTGAATCTCCTATCGTAAAAGATCCTACAATTGCATTAGGTTCTGCTGACTTATCTTTATATGAAATGGTTGGTGCGATGAGTGCTTTTGCTAATGGTGGTATTTACATTAAACCCCAATTAATCTTAAGAATAGAAGATAAACAAGGAAAAGTTATCAAAGATTATACACCTCAAACACGAGAAGTTGTTAATGAAAACGTAGCGTACACTATGATTGATTTGATGAAAGGTGTTATAGACAGAGGTTCTGGTGCGAGATTAAGAAATCGCTACGGAATGACTGCCGAAATTGCTGGTAAAACAGGTACAACAAACGAAAACTCTGATGGTTGGTTTATGGGATTAACACCAAATTTAGTTACTGGAGTTTGGGTTGGTGCAGAAGACCGATTTGCTCACTTTGCGAGTACAGCCACAGGGCAAGGAGCCAATACAGCTATGCCAATTTGGGCTTATTATATGCAAGGCGTTTACAAAGAAGGAGGTAAATTTGGGGTAACAGTTGGAGATAAATTTGACAAACCTAAAGACATTGAAAAACATTGGGATTGTTCGAATACATACGGATTCCATCAATATGATGAAATGTATGATCCAGGTCCAATTATCGAAGGAAGTGGTAGTGAAAGCGTAGGCGAAAACTATGAAATTCCTGATGAAGAAGGTCAATAATTAAATTGATATAAACAAAATAGCCACTCAAAATTGAGTGGCTATTTTTATTAGTTATAATTCCTCTTTTTCGTCTTCGTTATCAAACTGATTGTTGTACGCTTCACGCTCTTGTGCCAATTTCTTTTCGCGTTGTTTTTTCTTATAGTCTCGAATCGTCATATAGGTTAACAACACAACAAGCGCTGCAACTAAAAAATAATTAACATACGTAAATAAGTTCGTAATTGTATCAGTTACCACCTCATCTGGCGTTACAACAGCGTTTTCTTCCATAGGAAATATTTTTTATTGATAGAATTCTTTCGGATATTCTACCATTCCATTCACATTTTTTAGAGCTTCTTCAATCAACTCAATTGCCATGCAGTTCTCATCTGGAACATCAAAAGGTAACTGAATATCAAAATCAGATGCTTTTCTGTAACCAAATTTAGGATAATAAGTTGGATGACCTAATAAAATAACAGATTCAAAACCTAATTCTTTCGCTTTATTATGAGCAAATGCTATTAAATGACCACCAATTCCATTTCCTTGATAATTAGGTAAAACCGCTACAGGAGCAAGTGCTAAAGAATCGTAAGAAAAATTTGAATGATTAATTTTAATCTTTGTCAATAAAATATAACCAACAATCATTTCGTTCATTTCACATACCAAAGACAAATCAGGAACAAAACCATCAGAATTTCGTAATCGTTCAACTAAAAATTGTTCACGATGATCACTATATTCTTCATTTTCAAATGCCTTTTCAATCAATTTAAAAACTTGTTCATAATCACTTTTCTCTTCTTTCCTTATATTCATTCCTTCATCAATTGATTAACCTTATAAAATTAGAAAAAGGTTTTAACAAAACAAACAACAAATCGTATCTTTGTCGCTTATAGATTTTAAGCAAATGAGTCAACCAAAAAGATATACAATTACAGCGGCTTTACCTTATGCTAACGGACCATTGCACATTGGTCACATGGCAGGTGTTTACGTTCCTTCTGATATTTATGCGCGTTTTTTACGAAGAAAAGGAAAAGATGTAGCGTTTATTGGAGGTTCTGACGAACATGGTATTCCAATTACAATTCGAGCCAAAAAAGAAGGCGTTACGCCTCAAGACATTGTTGATCGTTATCACGAAAATATCAAAAATACATTGACTAATTTTGGTGTGACGTTCGATATTTATTCTCGTACAACATCAGATAAACACAGAGAAGTTGCTCAAGATTTCTTCAAAACGTTGTATGATAACAACAAGTTTACAGAAGATGTTACGGAACAATTTTACGATGAAGATGCGCACGAATTTTTAGCGGATCGATACATTCGTGGTGAATGTCCGAAATGTGGAAATCCTGATGCTTACGGCGATCAATGTGAAAAATGTGGCTCTACATTAAGCCCAGAAGAATTGATTAATCCTCGTTCTGCTTTATCTGGAAATACGCCAATCAGAAAAGAAACAAAAAACTGGTATTTGCCATTAGATCAGTACCAAGATTTCTTATCAAAATGGATTTTAGAAGGTCACAAAAATGATTGGAAATCGAGTGTTTATGGTCAAGTAAAATCTTGGTTAGACGATGGTTTGAAACCTCGTGCAATGACACGCGATTTGAACTGGGGAATTCCTGTTCCAGTTGAAGGTGCTGAAGGAAAAGTAATGTATGTTTGGTTCGATGCGCCAATTGGTTATATTTCTTTCACGCAAGAATGGGCAGAGAAAAACGGTAAAAATTGGAAAGATTATTGGCAAAATGAAGAAACGAAATTGGTTCATTTCATCGGAAAGGACAATATCGTTTTCCACTGTATCATTTTCCCAACTATGATGAAAGCGCATGGCGATTACATTATGCCAGACAATGTTCCTGCAAACGAATTCTTGAATTTAGAAGATGATAAAATATCAACTTCTCGTAATTGGGCAGTTTGGGCACACGAATATTTAGAAGATTTTCCAAATCAACAAGATACATTACGTTATGTGTTGACGGCGAATATGCCTGAAAATAAAGACAATAACTTTACGTGGAAAGATTTCCAAACTAAAAATAATTCTGAATTAGTTGGAATTTTAGGAAACTTTATCAACCGCGTAATGGTTCTTTCTCACAAATATTACGAAGGAATTGTTCCTGCAAAAACAATTGAATTTGAAGAATTAACTGAAATCAAATATTTTGCAAAACGCATTGGTGATCATTTAGAAAAGTATGAATTCCGTGCTGCTTTAACAGAATATATGAATTTAGCTCGTCTTGGGAATCAATTTTTACAAGCGAAAGAACCTTGGAAAAAAGGTGATGATCCAGAAGCTGTAAAAGGAATTATGTATGCTTCGACGCAAATTGCTGCTGCATTAGGACAATTAGGAGAACCATTTATTCCATTCACTTCTGAGAAAATATTAGCAATGATGAACGTAGAAAAAATGAGTTGGGATGATTTAGAATCAACTGACGAATTTGTAAAAGCTGGACATCGATTGGGACAGTCTGAATTAATTTTTGCAAAAATTGAGGACGAAGCAATCGAAGCACAAATCAATAAATTAAACGAAAGTAAAGTCAAAAATAATATGACAAATCCAAACGCAGAGCCTCAAAAAGAATTGATTTCTTTTGATGATTTCCAAAAAATGGATATCCGTATCGGAACTATTTTAGAAGCGAAAAAAGTTGAAAAAGCAGACAAATTATTCGAACTAAAAGTTGATACAGGAATGGACGTTCGTACAATTGTTTCTGGTATTGCAGAACATTTTACGTTAGAAGAAATCGTAGGAAAACAAGCGATGGTTTTAGCTAATTTAGTACCTCGTAAAATTCGTGGAATCGAATCGAACGGAATGTTATTATTCGCTGATAAAGCAGACGGAAAATTAACATTTGTAAATCCAGAAGAAGAAACGCCAAACGGTGTTCAAGTTGGATAGACTTAGATTTTAGATATAAGTATTGAGATATTAGAAAGCCACTTCGATGAAGTGGCTTTTGTTTTATTTTAGTTTAAATTCAGTTGCAATAACATATTGATTATCTAAAATTAATAGCTGATTTTCAAACTTTTTCGGCTCTCCAAAAGTTTTAAATTTGATGTTATTTTCAATAAAAAATTTCTCTATCTCATTAATTATTGAAAATGGAGCATTTAGAAATTTACCATTTCCTTCATTTATATTCTTTAAAAAAGTTTCAAAATCTAAATTTGATTTGTTTAAATAATCTTTTAATTTTCGAAAGCCTAGAACTCTATTATGAATAATCCTCTCTATATTTTCTAGAAAAAAATCTATGTTTTGTGGTTTTGAATTTAAGAAAATTTCTAAAAAACTTTCATTGTAATCAATTAATAATGGATGATCAGAAAACAACAATAACTTACATTCATTTTTTTCTTTTAAGAAAGCTTCCTTTTTACCAAGAAAATCAAAACGATAATTAATATTCTCAAAATTTAAAGAGATATAATTCGTATTAAAATCGTCAATTCTTATAAATTGATTATTTAAATCGTTAATTGTCATTAAAAAAATTTTCTAAGGATGTTCTGGAAAAGTAAACGAATCACCTTGACTTGGTTTATTTTTTCGTTGAGTTGGATTGTCTTCTTTTGTTATTTGATGCTCATTCAATTCATGTGCTGCTGTAAACGAAGTAACCATTGTATTCAGCATTTCCGAAGCGGCAGTTGGCGAATTTGGTAATAAAACTAACTTGCTTCCAGATTTCTCTCCAATAGCTTGCAAGGTATCATAATGTTGTGTTACTACAATAAGCGCAGAAGCCTCTTGCGACGTAATTCCCGCTCCATTTAACACATCAACAGATTCCAATAAACCTTTTGCAATTTCACGACGTTGATCCGCAATACCTTGTCCTTGCAAACGCTTCGATTCTGCTTCCGCTCTTGCTTTTTCTACAATCAAAATACGTGCAGCATCACCTTCATATTGCGCTGCTAATTTTTCACGTTCGGCAGCATTAATACGATTCATCGCATGTTTTACTTGCTCATCTGGATCAATATCTGTAACTAATGTTTTAACAATTTCATATCCATACGAATTCATTGCTTCCTGCAATTCACTTTTTACAGCAACTGCTATGTCATCTTTCTTCTCGAAAACATCATCCAAACGAAGTTTTGGAACCTCAGCTCGAACAACATCAAAAACGAAAGAAGTTATTTGTGTATAAGGATTATCTAATTTGTAAAATGCATCATAAACTTGAGTTTTGATGACTTGATATTGAACAGAAACTTTCAATCGAACAAATACATCATCTTTTGTCTTCGTTTCGACAACAACATCTAATTGTTGAATTTTAAGAGACATTTTTCCAGCAATTCTGTCAACAATCGGAATTTTGAATTGCAATCCTGGATTACGAATACTATTAAATTTCCCGAAACGCTCGATTACAACTGAAGTTTGTTGTTTTACTGTAAAGACGAATAAAAAAAGGAAAATAATTCCAAGAAAAACGATCACGCCTAAATATCCCATAAATTTTAGTGTTTTGAATTTGTTGGATTAAGATACAAAAAAAATTAGGAATGTTAAGTTATAACATTCCTAATTCGAATTTTGCTTCTTCGCTCATCATATCTCTATCCCAAGGTGGATCGAACGTAATTTCTACATAACATTTCGTTACATATTCTATCTCTTCTACGCGCTGTTCTACCTCTACAGGTAAACTTTCAGCCACAGGACAGTTTGGAGATGTAAGGGTCATGGTAACTTTTACTTCACCATCTGCATTCACCTGTGCATCGTAAACCAATCCCAATTCATATATATCAACTGGAATCTCAGGATCGTAAACTGTTTTGAATTTTTCAACCAATTTTTCTCCAATCGAATCTAATTGTTGTTCTGTTAATGCCATTGTTATCAACTGTTATTGTTCTGCAAATGTACAAATAGTTTAGCTTACGTGGAATTTTTCTAAATAACTATTTTTAATGACTTAAAATAAAATAGTTATAATAGAAGAAAATCGCTTCTTTGGAGAGTCCAAAAAAGCGATTTACAAACACGAAGAACTTTTTTATAAGAAAAGTTTTTTCTTTATATGGATTATTTAATTCCTGACCAAGCAGCCCATGTTGGAATTTCTGCACCATTACCTGCTCCAGTTGCTGCATTATTTTCTGTAAATGCTCCAGATACATCAACTGTAGCTCCTGCAGTATTTTTTCCTTTAGATTTAGTATCTACATTTACGAAACGTACATTTGTTAACTTACCTTTAGCATTAAACCAGTTAACTGATCGATCTGTTTCGATATCTAAACCTGTAACAAAATTTGCAATAACTAAGTTGTCAATATTTCCATTAGTACCTGCTCTTAATTTTGCGCCTTGAGATTCTGCACCATCTTTACTACCTACTACAGTAATATTTTTTAATGTTGGATTAGATATTGGTGTAGCATCTGGATTTGTGTCTTGATTATCTGCTTCTATTCCTCTATTACCAGGCTCTCCACCAATTGCAGTTGGTCTTCTTTTTGCATACCAGTTAGTTCCTGTACCTGACCAACCTTCTGTCCAGTCAAAAGAATCGTCTCCAACTCCATTTACAATAATATTAGAGGCATTTACAGAACCTCCAAAGAACTCAATTCCATCATCACCTCCATTTTCAATATAAATATTATCTATTTTAGTTCCGCTACCAACACCAAATAAAGAAAGTCCATTAAACTCTTTTTGATCATTGAATTTAGCTCCAGAATCTTTAATGATTACATATGTTAAAGAACCTGAATTATCCGAATTCTCTTTTCCTCCATATATTTTTTCTCCTAACTCTGAAGTAGACTCACCTGATGCACTACGATTAGATGTTGCTTTACCCAAAATTACTAAACCTCCCCATTCTCCTGGAGTATGATTAATTCCTTGAAAAACAACTGGATTAGAAGCTGTACCATTTGCATAAATTTTACCTCCTCTATAAACAATGATATAAGCAGATGTACCACCTGTTGCAGTAAATTTAGTACCAGCAGGAATAGTAAGTGTAGCACCTTCTTCTACTGTTACAATACCTGTTAAGTAGTATGTTTTTGATGCATCTAATGTTAAATTTTGACCAGATTTAATTGTTCCTTTAAAATTATCTGGAGTTAACTCTTGTGCTTGAGTTTCTGTATCATCATCGTCATTGTTACTACAAGAAGTTACGAACGCAGTCGACGAAAGTAAAGTAGCGCAAAAAATTGCTTTAAAAATTGCTTTTTTCATTTGTATTTTGTTTTGTTGTTTGTTTTGTTGTTTGTAATAGATTATAAAGTATGTGAGAATCCTACACCTACTTGAATACCTCTGTTATAATTATTTAAAATGTAGTTTGTTCCTTTATTTTCTTGTTCAATTGTATAATTTGGATTCAATAAATTTTTCCCGTATAAATTGATTGAAGTTTTATCGCTTAAATTAAATCGTAGATTAACATCTAATAAATTAACCGCTTTCTGTATTTGAGAACCTCTTTCTTGTGTACCTACAGCAAAAACATTTTTACCAACATAACCGTAGACTACCATTGCATCTAGTTTCTTTTTACCTCCTAAATTAGCAGAATAACCAAGGCTCGCATTTCCAGAAAAACGAGATGCTCCCATCATTTGTTCTTCTTTATTTGTAAAAGCAGTAGCTAAACCTGTTTCTTTACTTACTTTATCAAAATCTAATTGTTGTTTAGAGTCTAAAACAGCAGCATTTAAGATTGTATATAGTTTTGAGTCATTAGAAAAATTGAAAAGGTTTTTTCTAAATTCTAATTCAGCACCATACACATATCCATAATCACCTGTGTTTACATAAGTTAAATCACTTGCAGAGGCAGAAGCTACGTTAACTCTTGAAATTGGATTCTGAATATATTTACCAAAAGCAGTTATAGAGAACACTTCTTCTTTAGTAGGAAACATTTCCCATTTCAATTCTGCATTGTAATTATCTGTTGGATATATTTTAGGTTGACCATATGTTGTGTTTGTAACATCATCATAAGCAAAAGGTGCCATTTCTTTTTCTAATGGTAAAGTATAAGTCTTAGAGGCTGAAAAACGTAAATTTTGATTATCCGTTAAACCATACTTCATATTAACCGCTGGTAAAATTTTATTGTAATCTTTATCAACATTCCCCACTAATTGTCCCACATTTGTGTTCCAATCAACTTTTAAATTGATATTATCATTTCTTAAACCAATTTGAATTAAAAATCGATCCGACAATTCATATTCTGCATTGATATAACCAGAATAGATTCTTTGTTCTGATGTATATTTTAGAGGTTGAAGTAAATTTGATATATTTGAAGTTCCTAAACCACGTAAAGTTGACAATTCAATTAATCCATTATTGAAATTTGTTACATTAAAAAAGGCATCAAGATTATTTGGATCAACTATTTGAATACTACTTTTTGCACGTAAGTTAATTTGATTCGCTTTAAAATCTCGGTGTTTCAATATTCCGTAACCTCCTGCATTTACTTTCAAACGATCCCATTTTTTTGAAACATCTATTTTTCCTTGATAATCGTAACCTGTCAATTTATCAAAATAACGATGGTTATCACCAGGAGAATTGATTGTTAATGTATATGCATCTACTCTTTCGTTAAAAAACATTGTATTTTGCATACGATTAGGACGATCACTTCTTATATAATTGATTGACCCTCCCCAATTCACATTCCAATCTTTATTCAATTTATGTTCTCCGAATAATTGATTTGCATAAACTGTTGTGACTTTATTATCTGCACGATGAATTAATCCTTTACCATTCTCAGCAGTATCCATTAAATATCCATTGAAGATTCGGAAATCTTGATCAGAAGAATGAATCACATTTGATGTAAACATCAATTTATGATTTGGATTAACTCGGTAAATTAAATTTAATAATCCATTTGTATTTGTAGAATAAGTAGAGCGTTCAACATTCAATTGTTTAATATAACTCCCTACAGCAGAAACAACATTTTCTTGACCTTCTCTGTAAATATAATTGTTATCAAATCCTACATATCCATAAATAGATAAACGTCCTTCTCTACCAATTTTCACATTTCCACCAGCTTCTAAATCGATACCAGTATTAAACGGATTTTTTCCTTTCTTAAAATCCCAACTTGTATCAAATGCATATTGTTTTACAGGATTTATTTTTGTTGGTAATTCAATTTTTTTGAATCCATAAAAATTAGGTCCATCTTGTAATTTGAAATTATTGTTATCAATTGTTTGCAAATTAACCGAAGTACTCATACCAACTTTTACATATGGTTTACCAGTATATTCTTTGGATACAATATCAATATTAGCACCAGCAAAATCTCCAACCATACGTGGATAGAATGATTTTTCAAGTGAAATATAATCGACCATATTTGTTTTGAAAATACCTAAATCAATATTCTTATTTTCAGGATCATCAGACGGAATTGCAAATCCGTTCAAAGTTGTTGAATTGAAACGATCTCCTAAACCACGAACAAAAATAATCCCAGTTCCTTCTTGACGAATAGTTCCAGATGCTTTTGTTACCGCTGTCGCAATATCTCCTACACCTTGTTTCTCTAATTGCGCTGCACCAACACGTTCTACAATCTCTGTTGACTTTTTTTGCATATTCAACAAGTTAGACTCTGCTGCCTTACTCCTTACTCCTGTTACAACAGCAGTTGATAAATCAATTTTTCCATCTTTAAAATCTTCTGGTTGCAAATAAATATTTAATGTATTCGAATCTGATAAATTTTGAGAAACAGATTGATAACCGTCTACTTTAATGTCTAATTGGTAGGTATCATCTGGAACAGAAATTTCGTAGTGACCTTTATCGTCTGTTTTTGCTTGAATATTTAATCCTTCAACCACAAAAGTTTTTTCAGAAAGTGGTTGGTTTGTTTTTTGATCAAATAAAGTTCCTTCTAATTTAATATTAGTCTGTGCAAAAAGTGCTGCCGAACCTAATAATAAAAGTAAAGTTAAATTGCGTTTCATTGCGATTGTATAATTCGTGTTTGTTTGATGGCAAAGTTGCTGCAATCCAATGAAAAACATTTTTAGAAATTGTAAAGATTTTGTTAGGTAATTGTTATGAAATTATCGTAACTTTAAATGAATGTTAAGAAATGTTTTTACCTAATTTCTCCTAAAATTTAAGCTTAATTTTACATCGACTAATTTTATTTAGTTATTACAAACAATTATGAAGAACATTAAAATTTTATTAGTTGACGACGAACCAGATATCTTAGAATTTATTGGTTACAACTTAAAAAAAGAAGGTTTTGAAGTAGAAACAGCTCAAAACGGACTAGAAGGTTTGAAACAAGCCAAAATTTTTCGCCCAGATTTGATTCTATTAGATGTAATGATGCCACAAATGGACGGAATGGAAATGTGTGCAGAGTTGAGAAAATTAGATTCTTTTCAAGATACTTTGGTCGTTTTTCTTTCTGCTCGCGCCGAAGATTTTTCTCAATTAGCTGGCTATGATGCTGGTGCAAATGATTATATCTTAAAGCCTATCAAACCAAAAGTTTTAATTAGTAAACTAAATGCTTTATTGAAATTAAAGCAACCTAACGAAGCGCCAAAAGACGAATTCATCAAATTGAATAATTTCGAGATTAACCGCGAAACATATAAAGTAAATTACCAAGGACAAGACTTTTTGTTACCTCGAAAAGAATTTGAATTGATTGCTTTGTTGGCTTCAAATCCAGAACGTGTTTTCAAACGTGAAGAAATTTTGGAGAAAGTTTGGGGAAATGAAGTTGTAGTTGGTGGACGTACAATTGACGTACATATGCGCAAATTACGCGAAAAATTTGGGAACGATCGTTTCTCAACAATCAAAGGAATTGGATACAAAATAAATGACTAAAAGCTCGTAATGGCTTCAACTTTCAAAGTTCAAAACATTTTTCTATTTGCCTTTCTCAGTACATTATTCTTGGCTTTAGGATTTGTTTTGTTCTCTTTTTTATGGTTTGGAAATATTAATTTTATTCTCCAAGAAAAACTGTTTTTCATCAGTTTAATGCTTCTTTTATTGATTGGATTATCAATATTTTATTGGTTTTCTTTAAAAAATCAACGAAGAAAAGATTTTACTGAAATCTCGAAAAATATTCCACAATTTCAATCCAGTACAATGGATTTTGAAGAACTTTCTCAAAAAATTTCTACCATTACAGAAGATCAATCCAAAGAGATTGATGTTTTGCATGAGCGAGAAAATTACAGAAGAGATTTTCTTGGAAATATTTCACATGAATTAAAAACGCCTCTCTTTTCGGTACAAGGTTATTTGTTAACGCTGATAGAAGGTGGAGTTGAAGACGAATCTATTCGCGATAAATACTTAAATCGAATCAATAAATCTGTTGATCGATTGATTTATTTGGTCAAAGATTTGGACATGATTGCAGAACTTGAACGTGGACGAATTAATATTGAGTTTACAGTTTTCAATTTGACGGCACTTGTCCAAGATGTGATCGATTTATTAGAAATTAAAGCTGAAAAAAATAACATCAAAATTTCACTAAATTATCCTATTCATCAACCGATAAAAGTAGTAGGTGATATTCAGAAAATACAACAAGTTTTAATCAATTTGATTGTAAATGCCATCAATTATTCAAATCCAAATACAGAAATTGACATCGATTTTGAAGAATATGATGATAAAATTCAAATCTCAATAAAAGATCAAGGAGTTGGGATAAAACAGGAAGACATTGACCGAATTTTTGAGCGTTTTTACCGAATTGATAAATCTCGAAATCGTAATAATGGCGGGTCTGGATTAGGTTTGGCAATTGTAAAACATATTTTAGAAGCCCATAAACAGAAAATTTATGTGACAAGTAAAATAGGAAAAGGCTCTACTTTTTCGTTCTATTTACAAAAAGCTTAATATTATTTTTGCTTCTTCGTAAACTTCAAGGTAATGTTTTGTTTAAAAACTTTCAACGTGTCGTTTTTTGCCTCTTTCCACAAAAAATAAGGAGGTTTCAAATTCAATACATTTCCTTTTACAGCTAACGAATCCTCAAAAAGTTCTGCATAAAGAACAGTATCTTTTTTTAAGAATGCTTTGTCTTTGTAATCAATCAAATAGTAATCATTTCTGACATAAATAGGATCTTTTACACGAAGTGTTGAATCCTTTTTATCAAAATTCCATTTGATATTAATAGGATTAAAACCATCTTCGTACCCCACAAAAATACGTGTCGTATTTACAAAATGACGAACAGAAAAAATAAGGACAGTAAAAAAAAATAAGGATACCAATATAATATCAATTCTTTTTTCATGGATTAGGTTTAGTTGTTGATTGTTAATGTACAAATATCGCCATTCTATTCTAAAAGATACATAAAAAATGTAAATTTGCATACATTTAATTTTAATATAACTTCCAATAATGCAATATAATCCGAATGAAATCGAACCAAAATGGCAAAAATTTTGGATTGAAGACAAGACGTTCAAAGCTGAAAATCAATCAGAAAAACCTAAATTTTACGTATTAGACATGTTTCCTTACCCTTCTGGAGCAGGATTACACGTAGGTCATCCACTTGGATACATTGCGTCTGATATTTATTCTCGATACAAAAAATTAAAGGGTTTCAACGTTTTACACCCAATGGGTTACGATTCTTTTGGTTTGCCTGCGGAACAATATGCGATTCAAACTGGTCAACATCCTGCGATTACAACAACAACGAATATCGAAGGTGGTATTGATAAACAAGGAAATGTGATTGCTGGTTACGAGAACCAAATGAAAAAAATTGGTTTGGGATACGATTGGGATCGCGAAATCAGAACTTCGGAACCTGAATATTATAAATGGACACAATGGATTTTCAATCAATTATTTGATTCATATTATGATAATTCAACCGATAAAGCTGAATCCATTTCAAAATTAGTTGAAACATTCAAAACTGAGGGTAATGCAAGTGTAAATGCTGTGGCAGATGATGATATCGAAATCTTTACGGCAGATCAATGGAATGCCTATTCTGAAAAAGAACAACAAACAATTTTATTAAAATATCGTTTAACTTTCTTAGCAGAAGCAGAAGTAAACTGGTGTCCAGATTTAGGAACTGTTTTAGCGAATGACGAAGTAATTAACGGATTATCTGAGCGTGGAGGATTCCCTGTTGTGCGCAAAAAAATGACACAATGGATGATGCGTATCACGGCTTACGCTGATCGTTTATTAATTGGTTTGGATAAATTAGATTGGCCAGATCCAATCAAAGAATCACAAAAAAACTGGATTGGTAAATCGCAAGGTGCATCAATCTTTTTTGATGTTGTAGGAAACGATGACAAAATTGAAGTTTTTACTACTCGTCCTGATACTGTTTTTGGTGTTTCTTATGTAACATTAGCGCCAGAGCATCCTTTAGTTTCTCAAATTACAACAGCAGAGCACAAAGCAAAAGTTGATGCTTATGTCGATTATACTTCAAAACGTTCTGAACGTGATCGTTTAGCGGATGCTAAAAATATTACAGGAGAATTTACCGGGGCTTACGCCATTCATCCATTTACAGGAAAACAAATTCCGATTTGGATTGGTGATTACGTATTGGCTTCTTATGGAACTGGAGCTGTAATGGCTGTTCCTGCTGGTGATGAACGTGATTTTGCTTTTGCAAATCATTTCAATTTACCAATTATTAATATTTTCAAAGATCAAGATATTTCTGAAGCTGCTTTTACAGAAAAAGGTGGATTCGAATTACAAGATTCTGATTTCTTAAACGGATTAGATTATAAACAAGCTGTTGCAAAAGCAATTGAAGCTTTAGAAGAAAAAGGTTTCGGAAAAGGAAAAACAAACTTCCGTTTACGCGAAGCTGTTTTCTCTCGTCAAAGATATTGGGGAGAACCAGTTCCGGTTTATTTCAAAGATGGAATGCCTTACACAATTCCTACAGAAGCTTTACCAATTATTTTACCTGAAGTGGACGAATATTTACCAACATCTGAAGGTGAGCCACCATTAGGGCGTGCAACAAAATGGGCTTTTGATACAACAACTAATCAAGTTGTAGATAATACTTTAATCAACAACGAAACTATTTTCCCAATAGAACTAAATACAATGCCAGGTTGGGCAGGTTCTTCTTGGTATTGGTTACGTTATATGGATGCAAAAAACGACAACGATTTTGTATCTAAAGAAGCTGTTGATTATTGGCAAAATGTAGATTTATACATTGGTGGATCTGAGCATGCTACTGGTCACTTATTATATTCTCGTTTTTGGCAAAAATTCTTGTTTGATAAAGGATTCGTTCCTACAGATGAATATGCAAAAAAACTGATTAACCAAGGAATGATTTTGGGAATGAGTGCGTTTGCTTACCGTATTAATGGTACAAATACATTTGTTTCGAAAGGTTTAAAAGATCAACACGAAACAACTCCAATCCACGTCGATGTTAACATGTTGAAAGATGGAGGAGATGAATTAGATACAGAAAAATTCAAAGCGTGGCGCGAAGATTATGCTACAGCTGAATTTATTTTAGAAGATGGTAAATACATCACAGAACGCGAAGTTGAAAAGATGTCAAAATCTAAATTCAATGTCTTAAATCCTGATGATATTTGTAATCAATATGGAGCAGATTCTTTACGTTTATACGAAATGTTTTTAGGTCCTGTTGAACAGTCTAAACCATGGAATACACAAGGTTTATCTGGAGTTTATTCATTCTTGAAAAAATTCTGGAGATTATATCATTCAGGAACAGAAGAAACATTTTTTGTTTCGGAAGATAAATCAACAAAAGAAGAAATGAAAGTGTTGCATCAAACCATCAAAAAAGTGGACGAAGATGTAAACAATTTCTCTTTTAATACATCGGTTTCTACTTTTATGATTGCGGTAAACGAATTAGGAAAATTAAAAACAACTAAACGTGCAATTTTAGAGCCTTTAGCAATTATTATTTCTCCTTATGCACCGCATATTGCAGAAGAATTGTGGTCAAAATTAGGACATGAAACGTCAGTTGCGCATGCAGACTTCCCTGTTTTCGAAGAAAAATGGTTGATTGCAGATGCTAAAGAATATCCAGTTTCATTCAATGGTAAAATGAAATTTTTGTTAGAATTACCTTTGTCGTTATCGAAAGATGAAATTCAAGAAATTGTAATGAATGACGAACGTACCATCAAACAATTGGGTGATCGTACGCCAAAAAACATCATTATTGTTCCTGGAAAAATCATTAATATCGTTGGATAAAAAAAGATTTTAGAAACTAGATTTTAGTATTGAGAATATAGATAAAATCCTCGCAATTACGAGGATTTTATATTTTATACTATATTTAATCAAAACTATAACTCAATGAAATATTTACCAACACTCGAAACGGAGCGTTTAATCATACGTCCAATTACGATGGATGATTTGCAAGATTTTTATGAGATGGATTCTCAACCAGAAGTTCATGAATTTCTAAAGGCAGAACCTATTCAAACCATTGAAGAAACAAAAGAAATTATTGAAGATATCCAAAAACAATATGAAGAACTTGGACATGGTCGTCTTGCTGTTGTTGAAAAAGAAACAGGTAAAATGATTGGTTGGACTGGTTTTAAATATATTATAGAAAGCGAATCGATGAATAATAAATTCGATTTTATTGATATCGGATATCGTTACAGAAAAGAAACTTGGGGAAAAGGTTATGCAACTGAAGCTGCCGAAGCTTGCATGGACTTTTACAGAAAAAATATGTCACATATTAAACTAAACGCAATAACGCATGTTGATAATAAAGCTTCTCGAAATGTCTTGGAAAAAATAGGTTTCGAAGTCACTGAAACTTTTCATCTTGACATGTGGGATTTGGATTGCTTTTGGTATGAATTGAAGAAATAATTAATCATGAAACATCCTATTATACTTTTATGTACAATTCTTGTTTCGACATGTAGTTTTGCACAAAAAATTTCGACGAATGATTATGAAGTTAAAACAACTTTAGCTGATTTTAATCTGAAAGGAAAGGTCGAAAAAGTGACTTCAACTGCAACGGACGCAAAAGGAAATACCACAACTTTACCTTTTTTGGAGAATGAGTTTTACAATCAAATTTCGTTAGAATTTAATCAAAAAGGATTGTTAATAAAGCGAACAAATTATTTAGATTATCAAGGAAAATTAGCTGTTTATAACTATGTTAATTACGACTACAATAACTCTAATTTTATTGATAAACAGACGAATACAGTTATTAACAATGGTGAAGATCCAAAACGAATTGCTTCTGACAAAGACTTTGTTTATGACAATAAAAATCGGTTGATAAACTTGACAGAAAAGATAGAAGGAAAATCGTCAAAATCGAGTTATGTAACGATTTTTAATTATTCGAACAAGTTGGATAAAATCACGACAAAAGTGGAAGGTTCTACGATTAGTGAAAATAATTTAACGTATAACAAAAACGGTTTATTGGTTTTAGACGAAATGACTTCTTTTGATGGAAAAAAAGGACGAAAATCGTATTACATTTACGATAAAGAAACACCTATTTTTCAGGAAGAAATTGCTGGAAATTCGAGCAAAATAATGTTTTTTGAGAATGGAAATATTTCGAAATTACAATCATTTGACACCAATAAAACGTTGACTTATCAAGCTGATTTTGATTCGAAAAATGAAATTGTCAACTTTAAAAAACAATCCTTCCGAAATGGACAAGTAGTTTTAACTTCTTATCAAGTTTCGTATGAATATGATTCGAAAAATAATTGGATAAAAGCCTCTATTTCAACTAATGGAGAATTGAAATATGTTGTAAAACGAACGATAAATTATTATTAAAACACAAAAGGTTGAGCGTTGCTCAACCTTTCTTCACAAATAAATAACACTACACTACTTAAGTCATAAAAGTAGGATGTTAAGCTTAAATCGCTTTTGGCGTATATATTTTTCTTAATTCTTTTGTCGCCGCAACCATTTCAATCAAAGCTTTTTCGGTTTCTTCCCAATGACGCGTTTTTAGTCCACAATCAGGATTCACCCATAATTGATCTGCCGGAATAACTTTTGCCGCTTTCTCTATCAAATCAACCATTTCTTCTTTCGACGGAACTCGAGGCGAATGAATATCATAAACTCCAGGTCCGATATCATTTGGATAATTGAAATCTGAAAAAGCATTTAATAATTCCATTTGACTTCTCGAACATTCAATTGTAATAACATCCGCATCTAAATCAGCAATATTTTGAATAATATCGTTGAATTCTGAATAACACATATGCGTATGAATTTGAGTAGAATCATCAACATTACTTGAAGCTAATTTGAACGAATCAACCGTCCATTTCAAATAATTTTGCCATTCATCTTTTCTCAATGGTAAACCTTCTCGAATTGCAGGTTCATCAATCTGAATAATTTTAATTCCAGCTTTTTCTAAATCTGAAACTTCATCACGAATCGCCAATGCAATTTGTTTACACGTCGTAGATCTTGGTTGATCATCGCGAACAAAAGACCATTGCAAAATCGTAACTGGACCAGTCAACATTCCTTTTACTTTTTGTTCTGTGATAGATTGCGCATATTTCGACCAATAAACCGTCATTGGAACTGGGCGATAAACATCACCAAAAATAATAGGCGGTTTTACACAACGCGTTCCATAACTCTGAACCCAACCATTTTTAGAGAAGACAAATCCGGCTAATTTTTCACCAAAATATTCCACCATATCGTTGCGCTCATATTCACCATGCACCAAAACATCAATGCCAATTTCCTCTTGCCACTCTATCGTACGCTTGGTTTCTTGTTTCAATAAAGTATCATATTCTTCGGCAGATAATTCTCCTTTTTTATATTTCGCACGCCAACTTCTCACCTCTTGTGTTTGTGGAAAAGATCCGATTGTTGTCGTTGGGAAAGGCGGAAGATTCAATACATTTTGTTGCACAATTTTTCGTTGTCCAAAACTATTTGTACGATTATAATCTTCATCTTTTATTGCATTTACTCGTTCTTTAACTTGAGTTTGATGAATTAATTGAGAATTTTTTCTATTATTAATAGAGAATTGATTCGCTTCATATTGTTGAATCAATTTTTCGTCATTCGGGTTTGAAAAATAATTTTTTAAGAAAGCAACTTCTTCTAATTTTTGCTTCGCAAATGCAAACCAATCTTTGATTGTTGTCGGAAGATTTTTTTCGTTTGTTTCTAAATCTAAATCACAAGGCGAATGTAATAATGAACAAGATGTTGAAATAATAACACGTTTTTCTCCAATTTTGTTCACAACTTTTTCTATGGTTGAAAGCGATTTTTGAAAATCATTTTTCCAAATATTTCGACCATCAACTAAACCTAAAGAAAGTTTTAATTGAGAAGGAATTAGATTCAATATTTCATCGATTTGATTTTCGTCACGAACCAAATCAAGATGCAAAATATCAATTGGTAAATTGATTGCTAAAGCTGTATTATCTTTCAATCCATCAAAATAAGTTGCGACCTGAATTGTAAGTTGAGGAAATTCTTTTCTTATTTTTTTGTAAACTTCTTGATAAGCTGTTTTCGATTTTTCGTCTAAATCTAAAGCTAAAAAAGGTTCGTCGAACTGAATTGTATTTGCTCCATGATTGATTAAATCATGAATAATTTCAAAGTAAACTGGCAATAAATTCTGAATTAAATCAATTCGATCAAATCCCTCTTCTTTTTCTTTTCCTAATAATAAATACGTAATCGGTCCAATTAAAACAGTTTTTGGATTAAAACCTTCTTTTTTTGCAGCGATAAATTCGTTTACAATTGAGTTTGAGAAATATTTAAATTCTTGATTTTTTACAAATTCCGGAACGATATAATGATAGTTGGTATCAAACCATTTTGTCATTTCCATCGCTGTAATATCTAAATTATCTTTTTGATAACCTCTTGCCATCGCAAAATACAAGTCTAATTCTGTGTTCTTTTTATTTAACGCAACCGTATTGAAACGCGCTGGAATTGCACCAACTGATAACGTAGAATCTAAAACTTGATCATAAAAAGAAAAGTCGTTACACGGAATTAAATCAATTCCAGCAGCTTGTTGCAATGCCCAATTTTGTTTGGTAATTATACGGCTTGTTTGCAATAAAGCTTGTAGTTCAATCTTACCTGCCCAATAATTTTCGCAGGCTTTTTTTAGTTCACGGTTAGCCCCAATTCTTGGATAACCTAAAATTTGTGTTTGCATTTTGATTGTTTTTTAATGTTCAAAAACACAAACGCGAGTTGATAAATAGTAACCTATTTTGACAGACTGACTTCAAATCGCGAAAGTATCATCTTTTGTTTCTATTGGTAATCTGACTTGTAATTTGCATTACTTACAGTTGCGCGACAGCTCGTGATTCTCACACGATTCCCCAATAATTTGTTGTTTATTTCTTTACAAATGTAACAAGACAAAATAAACGATTCTAAAACTTGAAAAAATAAGATTATACAACCTATTATGATTAATTTTACAAAACAAAACACTTAAACAACAATAAAATATTGTGTTGAAAAGAATATTATTTGGATGGAAACATTAGATCAAACCGATTTAGAATTATTAAGAATTCTACAAAAAGACTCAAAATTGACAGTAAAAGCAATTGCTGCTTTAGTTAATTTATCTCCTTCGCCCGTTTTTGAACGTATAAAAAGGTTGGAACAACAAGGTTATATCAAAAATTATAGAGCGGTTTTAGATGCGGAAAAGCTGAACAAAGGCTTTATGGTTTTTTGCAGCATCAAGCTAAAACAACATGATCGCACGATTGGGAATAAACTTGTGGAAGATATTTTGTTGATTGATGAAGTGGTGGAATGTTATAATATTTCGGGTGAATATGATTTTATCTTAAAAGTACAAGTTTTGGATATGAAGCAATATCAAGATTTTGTTTTCAATAAATTGGGCGCTTTAGAAAGCATCGGAAGTACACACAGTTCTTTTGTGATGGCTGAAATAAAAAATACGTACGGGATCAATATTTAATAAAAAACAAAAGGTTGAGCAATGCTCAACCTTTTTTCCACAAATAAATAACACACTACTTTTTGATTACTTTGAAAGTAGAATTGTTAACTTTTATGATGTAAACACCTTTTGGTAAAGAAGAAACATCTAATTGATTTTTCCCTTTTTGAAGTGTTTTCTCTGTCAATTTAGTTCCTGTAATAGCGAAAATTTCAGCTTTTGAAGCTTCATTTGTTTCGATAAACAATACATTGTTAACAGGATTTGGATAAACATTAATTGATGATTTATTCAGATCACTTATTCCTAAAACAGCTGATGAAATTGTGATGTTCTGTGAAACAACTTTTCCATTCGAATTGAAAGAAAGTTTAATTTTAGCTGTTCCATTTTTTAATGGATTAATGACTAATTCATCTTTTTCATTAATCGAAATTTCTGCTACATCATCATTTTCAATGATTTCTAAATCTTTTACAATCGCTGCTGATAAATTATCTTGATCAGAAACTTTATCTTTCAAATCAATTGTTGTTGCTGTATTGATATGATAAGTTGTTTCTAAATCATTAATAATTGGTGCTGCATTATCTGGAAAAACAGGTAAAGATTGGAACCAATAATAATCAGTCAAAGGAATTGTTTTCGTTAAATTTCCTTTATTATCAAATTTATGAATCCAGTGCTTATTATATTGAGATGTTGTAGTTATGATGATTAACTCATCTGTTCGTGGATCTACACGCAAACCTGCTCCATAAGGCATTTGTTTAGGATTTGTATCTTGACTAGGAATTGTAGCAAAATTCTCATTGAATTCATTTTTATCCACATCATATTTTACAATTGTAGGACTAACAGACCAACCAGAACCTGGGAAAAAGTAAATCATATTTTCTTTTGTTGATGCACAAAAACTTCCTGCATTCCACGCTCCCCAAGTATTCGGAATTGTTTTCGTTGGAATCAAGATTTCTGTTGTTTCTAAAGTCACAGGATTTATTTTAACCAATTTATTTGCCAATGCTCCCCAAACATTTCCATCTTTAGATTGAACTACAGAAATAAAACTTCCAGCAATCGTTTGCTTAATTTTGTGAGTGTTTGGATCAATTACTAATATTCCACCCTTTTGAGTTACGGCAAAAACATAAGTAGAAGTTCGAATAATATTTGCTAAAGCACCAAATTTATCAGCACCTTCAATTAAAGATCCTAATTTCAAGTTTTCAATATCAAACAAATAAAGTCCACTTGAAGTTCCTACATATCCTGTTTTAGCATCAACACCTACAAAACTTCTTCCGTCTCCACCAATTGTTTCAAAACTGGCTTTTTTCTGTAAAGTTTTCGAATCTGCAACAACTAAACGATTTCCTTGTTTCGAAACAATGTAAAAATTATCACCATAAATTGTTGCAAAAGGAGGCGTAACTCCTAATTCTTCATTGGTATTCACAGTTTTGTAAATATTATAATCGATAGAATAATCTAGATTCATAAAATTAATTGATCCATTTGTATGACCAAACCAATCTTCATTCAGAATAAAAACACCATTTGTATATTCTTTTGTTTGTGCAAAACTTGTTTGAAATGCAGCAATTGTAAAAATCGAAAGTAAAAATTTTCTCATGTATTGTTTGTTTTTTAGAAATCCGAAACCATCATCCAAAAATGACAGCCTCGGATAAAAATATTTAGAAATGAGATCTATTGAATTTTTTCTACTTTTAATTTATCCATTGTAAAGTATAATGCTGTATTTGCTCCCCAATTTCCTACATCGGTTGTTTCTAAGAAAAACATTAAATACTTGACTTCTCCTAAAGACGAAAGATCAACATCTTGCCAAGTTGTTGAAATGTTATTTACTCCATTTCTGAAATCAACAAAGTAATGTGTCACAGGTTTTTCTGTTGTTAATTGCTTATTAGCCGAAACTCCATAAATATGAATAGCGAAATAATCTCCTTTTTCAAATTTTCTTGCATAAGCATCCCCGTTCATAATTCCATAGTAAGACCAAGGACTAATCGCTAATTTTACACTTTTGGCTTTATATTTATTCGCCATATCCAAAATTTCTACTACACTAGAAAATCTGTCAATCTTAACTTCTTCTCCATATTTCAAAACTTTTTCTGATGGTTTATGATCTGCAAAAGAAACCAAAAAAGGTGTTCCTTGTCCGTCAGCACCACCTTTTGCCATTGTTCCCCATTGATTATCTAACCAACCTCCTTCATTCTTTATTTGATCAGAATTATCATTACTATTAGAAACCGTGAATCCCATCCATGTTAAATATTCGGGCCAAGCAGTATGCTTTAGTTTGAAAATTCCTAAAATTAAATCTGTATCTTCTTTATATGTTCCTTCCCAAATTTTACCTCCAGAAGTTGAAATTCCTTTCGAAAGATCGAACTTAGAAACATCTAACGTTTGGTATTTTTTTAACTCAACTACCTCATTTTTATAATCATCATCATTACATGATGACAAAAATGTGATAGATGACCCGATGATTAATAGATTAAAAAAAAGTTTTTTTGAAAATTGTAAATTTATAGTCTTCATATTGATGAAATAATTGTAAAAAAACCGTCTCATCATCGTAACAACTCGACGGTTTATAAAAAATATTTAGTGTTAATTATAGATGTAAATCGTAAGCACCCATTACTTCTGTTGAAATTTCGCCTAACCAACCTGCTTCTTGATTAGTTGCTGTGTAAACTTTGATAAAATCGATTCCTAATAATTTAACAGGATTACCATTTTTATCAACAGCCCAATCAATATCAATATTTGAATCTTCGCTGTTATTTGGTGCATTGTCTACATAACCATATGAGTATTGTTTTCCTTTCCAAATTCCATTGTTTTCGGTATAATTATTAGGTAAAAGTGTACCTGTAAATTTTAACTGATCCGAACCAAACCACAATGGATAATATGATTGCTTATGATAACTATTTTTAGTTTTATAACCTGAATTTCCTTGATTATCTATCCATTTTACATATTCAGGATTAGGTATTTTATCTTCTTCAGTTGGTTTTTGATAAGAAATACTATAATTTTTTATTGTATTTGGATTCGTGTACTCAC
This sequence comes from Empedobacter sp. UBA2044, assembly GCF_002333005.1. Classification (NCBI taxonomy): domain Bacteria; kingdom Pseudomonadati; phylum Bacteroidota; class Flavobacteriia; order Flavobacteriales; family Weeksellaceae; genus Empedobacter; species Empedobacter sp. UBA2044. The sequence continues at coordinate 5,185 of NZ_DDBA01000039.1, read as the reverse complement.
TTCCTGCGATTTCGTACCATTCATCGTCATCTGGTTTTCCATTTTTATTTTTATCATATGCTACCATCACAATTCCAGGTTCAGAAGATCCAGCAAAACCATTTCCTAAAACTTTAAAATCGCGTTTGTTTGGTTGGTTCATAATTGTATGGTCAAAACCAAATACCACATATCCTCCGTATCCTCCTAAAGAAATCATACCCGTTTCTTTTCCTATCAATTCTTTGCCTGCTTTAGTCGTCATTTCTGCTTGTGTATTACCTGCTTCAAAGAGAGGAAGTTTATTGGTAAATTGCCCAACTGAAGGTAAAAAATCAAAGACTTGAGAAATGTATTTACTATAAGTTGCTGATTCTTGTGTAACATTAACCTTCGTTTTAACTGTTTTAGATGTAGTTCCTGATTTTATTTCTAATGTCAAATCATAAGCACCAACTTTATCAGAAACGAAACCTAAAGTTTTCTCATTTCCTATAATTTCATTGCCAAGTTTCCATGTATATGTTGCATTCTCGAAACCTGCAATAGTTGGTTCAATTGAAACAATTTTTAAACGTATTGCATCATAAGATGCTTGTAAAGTAGCATTATCAGGATTTGTCTCGATAATGTTTTCATCATCACTACAGCTTTGTATCAAAGCAAAACTTAGTGCGGTTAGTAAGATTTTAGAATATTTCATATGTAAATTTTATTTATAGACAAAAGCAAAGTGAGCAGGAATATTTCCAGCAGCAGTTTTCCATTTAAAAGCACCATTTTTATCAAAACAATAGATGTAACCCATCGAAACATAATTTCCGACATCGGTTAGAAAAAGATCTTTGGTTTGAGGATTTACAGCAATTCCGTAAGGCGTTTCGATTTCATTAATAACAGGATCATTGACCAATGTTTTGTTAATAACTTCTTCTGTTTTGGTATCAATTACACCATAAGTTTTTGTGTATTCGAAAGTTGTGTAACTAAATTCGTTTGAATAATAATAGAGTTTGTTATCAACAATCGTAAAGTTAGAAACAGGAATATCAAATTTCTTTTTGATTTGATGCGTTTTACTATCCAACACATATAGATTTGATGGAACGTTGTAATAATCACCACGAGAAGTCACATATAAATCGCCATCTGCATCTTTTTTTAAACGATGAAGGTTTACTTCAACATCAATTTTTTTAGTTTCTTTAAACGTTGATAAATCAATCACAGAAATCGTTTTATCATATTCAGGAACTTGATATCCTCCTGAGTTTGCTACATACAAATTATTCCCAACAACTTCTAATTCTTCTGGCTGATAACCTACGGTCACTTGTCGCGTAACCGATAAATTAATCGTATCTATTTCGACCACTTTTCCCAAAGGAGCTTTCGGATCGATTGTAACAGGACCAGCATACGAAGATGCATAAGCTTTCCCATTTGCAAACGTGATGTAACGACCATTTTCTAAAGGAATTGTTCCCAGATGTTTGGCTGTTCTTACATCCATTACTTCGATAAAATTTGATACGTTGATAACCGCATATAACTTATTTCCATAAATTTTGATATCATTCCCAACATCTCCCAATTCCTTTACCATAGTAGGATTTACGGTTGCATATATATTTCTATTATAGGTTCCTGTTGTAAAATCCATATAATCTACCGTAGCCATATTACTTCCCATTTTTCCTTCGTTTAGTAAATAAAAACCAACGACATCTGTTTTTTCGGGATCGGTTACACCTTCTTCCTCTTTCTCGATCAAATAAGTATCTTGCTGACAAGCATAAAAAGTAATTGCTGTTAAAAAACAGACGAATAATTGTTTGAAATTTCTCATAAGTTTGCGCTTAATATTAGCTTGAATTGTCTTCCTGGCATTGGATAATTTAAAACCACATCATATTGTTGATTCAAAATATTATTTAATTCAAAAGAAACTTTGAATAGACTTTGATTCAACCTAAACTCTTTATGTATCCCTAAATCATTTGTAAACCAAGGATTAAGACGATTTGTTTTGATGTTATCTTGATGAACATTGTAACGTTCTCCCACATAAATAAAACTGTAATTAAAATTCCATGTTTTATAAGAAGCCGCTAAAACAAAAGAACCACTATGTTTTGGTGTATATGGAATTTGATTTTTGTAGTAACTTTTCTTCGGATTCGAATAATCTAACGCTTGCAAAAAACCATAGTTAAGCATTGGCGAAACCTCTATTTCTCCTAATTGAAATGTTGATCGAATTTTAACATCCAACCCTTTTATTCTAACTTCATCCAAATTGAGCATCGTGAAACGAAACAAACTTCCCGAAGGCGCAGCAACAATTTTATCAGTTACTTCATTGTAAAAAGCATCGGCTTGAAACGTAATATTTTTGAAGAAATTTGGAGTTGATTTAGAATAAGTAAAACCAACATTATATTGAGTTGAATATTCTGGTCGAAGATTAGAATAACCAATACTAGTATAATACAAATCATTGAACGTTGGCATTCTAAAAATACGTTTATAAAACGCTCTGATATTAAAATCGTGAGATTTGAATGGTTGATAATTGGCGATAATCGTTGGCGTCCATATATTTTTATCAGGCGCACTTGTGTTCATTTCTACTGATTCTTTTACAAAAGTTCCAAATAAACTTCCTTGTAAACTCAAACGTCCAAGACGATAAGTAGACGCGAACGCAACAAGATTTGTATGACGAGTAGGAAAAGAAAAATTCTTTAAATCTGCTCCCATATTATTAAACTGATAATCTGTTGCAACATTCACATCCCAATTATCTGTAATCGAATAAAGATTCGCCCAAGACACATAAAACTCGCGTTGTGTGTACTTATTTTCTATTTTTACTGTCGAAACTGTATCTGTATAATGGGTGAAATCGTAAGCAAACTTTGCGTTTATCTTCGATTGAAAATTTCTGAATCGTTTCTCATATTTACCTTGAACAAAATAATTTCTATCAACCAAAGTTTGTCCACGTCCATCAAATCGACCACGCACAATTGCAGCAGGAATTCCTCGATCCGAATCATACAAATATCCTTTTACATTCCAATTCGATTGATTTCCTTTTCCGATAAATCCTAATTCCAAACGTTTTGCATCAACTTGTCCATCTCTACGTTTCAAAACTGTATCGTATGCAGTTGTTCCATCCAAATTTTTGCGTTGATAACGGAATTTATATACACCATTCGTTTTAACATATTCAGCACTCATAACAGCTGATAACCTATCGGTAATTTTTTGTTCAATACGAATAGAAGGATTGATTAATTGAATCGAACCTATCTTATAACGAAGTGTAGCATTCGTTTTTTTATCACCAATGAAAACAGGTTTTTTGGTTTGAAGATAAATAGCAGAAGCTGAAGCATAATCTTTCGCTGATTGAAAAATATTACTTTTTTGACCATTATATAAAGAAATCACTTCCATGTCATCTAAAGAAAATTTCCCTAAATCGACAATTCCATTCTGCGCATTTCCAAGTTGAATTCCATCATAAAAAACTGCAACATGTTGAGATCCCATCCCACGAACATCAATAGTTTTTAGACCTCCAACTCCACCGTAATCTTTAATTTGCACTCCTGCAAAAAAACGAACAGCATCTGCCACAGAATGGCTATTTAATGCCTCTAGTTCCGCTCCTTTCAATTCCTGAACAGGAACAACGGCTTTTACATTATTTTTTAAAATATTAACTTGCTGAAGCTCTAAAATACTATCATGAATAATTTGCGCAGAGGCAATGCGACATGAAAGCAAAATCAAGCTGCAACAACTAATTATAGTTTTTAGATTTCTCATTTAGCAATAATCAATTGTTGCTAACGAGAGTGTATGAAGAAGTATTGAAAGGACGAACCTATTCAAAATTTGAACTTCATGCTTTAGTCCCCGAAAGCATTCAACATTTATCATTTTGGTAGGTCTTCTGACTTACTCCTTTTTTAGAAATCCTTCCCATTCTACGAAAAGTGGATATATATATCTAAAAAAAATATGGAGCTTACAGCAGCGGGTCTGTTCAGGATTTTCACCTGATTCCCTGTTACCGAACGGTTAAGTTCGCACCAAATGTTAATCAAAAGTAAAATTATTATTTTGAATAAACAATTAAATCTTTATCAATAATGTAAAACAAAAAAAAGCTAACTAATTCGTTAGCTTATTCTTTTACTCTATTTATTTCGATCACCTCTCCAGTATCATCAACCTGAACAGCGATCTTTTCATAATTCCATTTATCAAATTCTTTCTGTCCTACAATAATTGCAGTACCAGAACCTTTTGTACCTTTTATCGGATCAAAAATATTGGCTTCTCCAGTATTATTCGAAACAGAAATATTTCCACTAAACATTCCATCCGTTTTTATATCAGTCCCCAATTTTTGTTGAACTTCAGGATTTTGATTAATAATATTGATTGCATGTTTCGTTACATCACTATCCGAAGTTAACTTGCTAAAACCCCAAAAAGCGCCTCCAATTAACAATCCAAAAAATAAAATCACAAACGACAAACAGTCAATAGGCACTATCCATTTCCAATTACGTTTAAACCAACTTTCCTTTGGTAACAATTGATTATCATAATGATTTTCCTCCATAATGTATAGGTTTTGAGTAAAGATAATAAATTTGGTCGTTCCTCGCTCCTTGCCTTCCATTTATATTATTCATAGAATAATCAAAAGAATACAAACACAACTAATGTAAATCGCTCGGTCGGGCTATCCGTTGCAATCTTTTGTAGAATAAATTGGAAGTGATTACAGGAAAATCCAATTTCTACAAAAGGATTTCCACTACTATCCCTAACGCGGGTTGTAAGTTGTAAGTTTTGAGTGATAAGTTATAATTTATAAGACATAAGATTTAAGACTTACAGGAATAGAAGTAGAAGTTAAAATATCCACTTGAGGGAAATAGGGGTATTTTCGAGTTATAAGTAGTAAATTTTAAGTTAGTTGAAAAAGGAAGCTTCCTTTTTATTAAGAAGAAGCTTCTCGTTGACTAATTAGAAGCTTCTTGTTGGATGAAAGCAAGCTTCTTATTAACTGACTAGAAGCTTCTTGTTTTATAAAACATAGTTTTGAGTTAGCGTAAAGCTTACAGCCTTCACCTAAAGCGAAATCCATAAACACAAAAAAGCCTCAAGTTGTTCA
>NZ_DDBA01000061.1:0-29934 GCF_002333005.1 Empedobacter sp. UBA2044 | reverse complement strand
AGATTTTCAAATCTAAAGGAATTCATTTCAGTTTCTCACCCAATGGATTGAAACTAGTCTGTCGTTTTTGAAATTCGTTGATATAAGTGAATTTGAGTATTAATAACAAAAAAGCGTACAACGTAGAACGTTAACCATAAACCGTAATAAAAAACAAAACCTCAATAGAACAATCTATTGAGGTTTCTTAGCAGAGAGTGAGGGGGTATTTCATGTTCCTTAGAAAAGAAAGTAATTCTAAGAAAACTCTACATACTTCGCATCTATTATTTTTTGTTTTTCCTTTCAGTCTTATGAAAATGAAATTTTCAACAACTTCAGAAAAGCAAAAAACCCAACAGATTACTCTATTGGGTTTTATTAGCGGAGAGTGAGGGATTCGAACCCCCGGAGGTGTGACCCTCAACAGTTTTCAAGACTGCCGCATTCGACCACTCTGCCAACTCTCCAATAACGCAGTGTATTGCGGTATTGCGAGTGCAAATATAGAACGCTTTTTCGTTTTTCCAAACTCTGAAATCAATTATTTTTAAAATAATTTTTAACAAAATGATTCTCAATAGAATATTTTTTATTCTTTTTTTTGAAAATAGTCATTTATATCTTTGTTGTAATTAATTTTAGTCATGATTAGAAGAATTGAAGAAGTAGATTTTGCGAGATTGAGAGACATTTGGGAAAGTTCGGTTAGTAACACACACCATTTTTTAGCAGAAGAAGATTTTGAATATTATAGAGAAAATTTACCTAATTATTTTCCGCATGTAGCCTTATTTGGTTACGAAATCGGAAATCAATTGGTAGGATTTGTAGGTGTTGCAGCACAAAATCTTGAAATGTTATTTATTCACAATGATTTTCGAAGAAAAGGAGTAGGGAAGGCTTTGTTGGATTTTTCTATTCAGGAATTGAATGTGAAATCGGTTGATGTGAATGAACAAAATCAGCAAGCGATTGATTTTTATTTAAGCCAAGGTTTTAAGGTTACTTCTCGTTCTGAAAAAGATAACGAGGGAAAAGCTTATCCTATTTTGCATTTGAGTTTATAATTTCGGGAGAGAAGCTTAACTTTGTCGCATATTTTTTAGCCATGCATTCATTAACAGAATTATCATCAACTCAAAAGAATCGCATTCGATTCGCTGTTTCACTCTTCTTTTTTTCGCAAGGTTTAGCTTTTTCGTCTTGGGCAAGTCGCATTCCGACGATTAAATCAGATTTAGGAATTTCAGAAGGTCAATTGGGAACATTACTTTTATTGATGCCAATTGGGCAATTGTGTACAATGGCACTTTCAGGAAAATTAGTCGCGAAATTTGGAAGTAAAAATGTCTTACGAATTGTCGTTTTAATTTATCCTTTAATACTTTGTTGTATAGGTTTGGCTCAAAATTTTTATCAATTAGGTGCTGTCTTATTTTTCTTTGGAGTAATAGGAAACATGTGCAATATTTCGGTGAATACGCAAGGAGTTGAAGTCGAAAAAATATATGGAAAATCGATTATGTCCTCTTTTCATGGTGCGTGGAGTATAGCTGGTTTTACAGGTGCTTTGATTGGTTTATTGATGATGAATTTGCATGTGAATACATTTTATCATTTTGTATTTATTTATGGCTTAATTATTTTGAGCTGGTTCATTAATAAAAAATATTTAGTCGATTCTACACCAGCTCCAGCGAAGGAAAAGAAATCTATTTTTTCAAAACCAGATACTGTTTTGGTTCAACTAGGAATTATAGGTTTTTTGAGCATGGCAACAGAAGGTGCGATGTTCGATTGGAGTGGTGTTTATTTCCAAGATATCGTAAAAGCACCTCAAAATTTGGTTGTCGTTGGTTATGCTTCTTTTATGGTAATGATGGCAACAGGACGTTTCGTTGGTGATTATTTTATCAGTAAATATGGAAAACAACGCGTGATGCAAATTAGTGGAATTTTGATGTTTTCTGGTTTGATGCTTTCAGTATTTTTTCCTCAATTTATTGTGTGTACAATTGCATTTATGATGGTTGGATTGGGTGTTGCGTGTAATGTTCCGACAGTTTATAGTGTAGCGGGAAAAAACAAAAATGTAAATCCAGGCGTTGCATTGGCAATGGTTTCGAGTATCTCTTTTTTAGGATTTTTAATGGGACCACCACTGATTGGTTATATTGCTGAAGCTTTTGATTTGAGATATTCTTATGCGTTATTTGCTTGCTTTGGATTGATTATGGTTTTTATGGTTGGTAGAATGAAAATCTTTAAAAACATTAATAACTAATTTATAGCTTTTCAAAAAAAAAGTAATGATTAACTTGTAAGAAGTATACATAATTATAAATTTGCCTTTTTAATTATTATGAAACAAATATGTTTCGAATTTTAGTAAACAATAAGTTTTTTAACGTAATCCTTTCAATATCGTACACATTAGCTATTATAGCATTATTGGTAATGTTTGGATTTGGATTTCCTGTTGAGTATAAACTTTATATAAACATTTTTTTTATCATTCTACTATCTGTCGGAATTTTAAGAACAATACTTAAATATGTTTATTTTAAAGAAAAAATTATTCCGCGAGTCATCATTTTTGATATAGTAAGTATACTATTTATTCTTTATTGCATTAAAATGCAAATAACCGATTATAGTTGGTTTTTTGTCAGCAAATATTTGCAATTTGCTATTGTTTTAAAATTAGTAAGAGAAATTGCTACACCTAACCTTAATTTCAAACGTTCTGTAATTACTCCTCCCCAATTATTTATTTTCAGTTTTTTTATTTTAGTTTTTGGAGGAGCTTGTTTACTTATGTTGCCAAAAGCAACATATCATCCAATTTCTTTTCTAGACGCACTATTTACAGCGACGAGCGCAGTTTGTGTAACAGGATTAACTTCTGTTGATACTTATATAACTTATACGCCTGTTGGTCATTTTATTTTAATGTTATTAATACAAGCAGGAGGTTTAGGTATTTTGACATTTGCTGGATATATTGCTTATTTTTTCAAAGGAAATAGTTCTTATGAGAATCAAATAGCATTAGGAAGTATTGCAAACAACGATTCTTTGAGTGAAGTTTTTTCTTTTGTAAAAAGGATTATCTATTTAACTTTTGGTATCGAATTCGTAGGAGCTGTATTAATTTATATTTCAATTGCACCTTATAATATTAGTATTGTTGACAAATTATTTTTTAGTATTTTTCATTCAGTTTCGGCTTTTTGTAATGCAGGTTTTTCTACATTGCCAAATGGATTAATGAACAAAGGTTTTGTTCACAATTATGGATTTCAATCTGTTCTAATCACATTGATATTCTTAGGAGGAATAGGTTTTCCTATCTTGATTAATATTCTACGTTATACAGATTATTTAATCAGAAAATTAATTTCAAAAATTCTCCATAATAAAAATAATCGTAAGAATTGGGTTTTTACATTAAGTTCTAAAGTTAATTTAATCACCTCATTAACAATACTAATTATTTCTACAATCATATTATTCTTCGAAGAATATTATTCTACATTAGGACAACATCAAGGTTTGGGAAAGTTTATTTCAGCTTTATTTATCGCCATAACGCCTCGTACAGCAGGTTTTAATAATATAGATTTTTCTCACTTACAATTCTCTTCCATACTTTTGGTTATTTTGTTAATGTGGATTGGTGCTTCACCAGCATCAACAGGAGGAGGAATTAAAACGAGTACTTTTGCAATTGCAATTCTTAATTTTATTAATATTGCACGCGGAAAAAATAAAATCGAAATTTACAAAAGAGAATTAAGCCCTATCAATGTACAAAAAGCTTTTGCTACAATGACCTTATCTTTTTTAGTCATTGGAATAGGAATATTTTTAATAACAAAATTTGATAATCATTTACATCTTATTGATGTTGCATTCGAAGCTTTTTCAGCTTATTCTACTGTTGGTTTATCATTAAATTTAACACCTACATTATCAGATCCAAGTAAAATTGTTGTCATTACAATGATGTTTATTGGTCGTGTTTCAATGATTACAATTTTGATGGCTTTTTTTAAGAAAACTGTTTCATCTAATTATCGTTATCCATCAGATGATATTTTAATTTAAAAGAAAATTATGAAAATAATAATTATAGGTTTAGGAAATTTCGGCGCGGCGCTTGGTAAGAAAATGGTAAAGCTTGGTCACGAAATTATCGGTGTTGACAATAATATTCAACGTGTTGAAGCTTTGAAAGATAAGTTATCCTATACCATTTGTTTAGATGCAACAGATGAATTATCAATTAATAAATTACCACTAAATAATACAGATATTGTAATTGTAAGTATTGGGGAAAATGAAGGTGCCAATATTATGGCTACTGCTATTTTTAAAAATAAAAATGTAAAACGTTTGATTAGTCGTTCTATCAATTCTTTACACGAAAATGTTTTGCAAGCAATTGGAGTTACAGAAATTATTCGACCCGAAGCTGAATCTGCAGAACGTTGGACAAAAAAACTAAATGTGAAAGGAGTTGTAGATTCTTTTGAATTAAACAAAGAGTTTAGCATTATAGAGGTTGTAACACCAAATGAATTGGTTGGAAAAACATTTGATGAAATCCAATTCAAAAAGCAACATAATATTTTGGTAATGACAATTATTAAAAACAAAGAAGAAGCTAGTTTTTTAGGTCAATATAAAATTGTTCCAGAAGTACAAGGTTTTCCTACATCAAATACAGTAATTACAAAAGATGATGTATTGGTAATCTATGGAGCAAATCAAGAAATTTATAAATTCTTAAAGAAATTTAATATTCAATAATCTTATTCTTAAACTCTAATACATGTGGTTTATGGAATTTTAAGTAAAAAATAATTCCCATAAAATAACAGACAACATCTAATATATCTGCTGTATAATTCGAAGAAAATTTTGGCATAATAAATTCTAATAAAAGACTCAAAACAAAAGCAGTAATTACCAAATAACTTGTTGGATAAACATAAACTTGATTGTTGTATTTAATTTTCGAAATGATATAACTTCCTAAGTGCGTCATAGCAGGTACCGCAAAAATATCAGTTAAATAATGGTTGAGATACTCAATTTCTATGGAATAAATTCGGGTAAGTTTGATAAAAATCCAACTCAGAATATAAAAACTAAAATAAGTATCAAACAATTTCATTTTTTAGACAACAACAAGTATTATTAACACACAAAAAGCCCCAAGAATCATCAAAAATAGGAAGAAAGCATCGTCTATTAATTTTTGAGAGGCACTTCGTTTATCTTTTTTTTCTTTCATATGCTAACTTTGTGACAAAAGTATTTAATTCATCTCGAATTGCATAAGATGAATGTCATTGTAAAGTTTTTAAAATTGGATAGATTGAATCTTTAAAATATTTTCATAACTTTAAAACAGTAAATGATTGATAATGAAAATACTTTTATTCTTTCTTTTTCCAATTGCTCTTTTTGCGCAAGAAGTTGCTCAGAATGATAATCTTAAAAATAAATTGTTGATGAATTTTGCTCAACAATCTGGTTATTTTGATTTTAAGTATTCGCAAGATTTATCGCTTGAAAAGAATAATGAATTAATCTTGGATAATGTGAAGAATTATATTAATCAGCCAACAAGTATTTCTCCTTTAAAACCTGTTGTAGAAAGAATTTCTTACGAATATGATGATTCAAAAACATACGGACAAAACTTATTTAGAAGTACTGTACACGAATTGTTTTTTAGTAAACCACTGAAATTAGGTAAATAAAAAAAGCCCAATCCTTGAATTGAGCTTTAAAATACTATAAAAATATATAAAAATTCTGAGCTTAGAATTTTATATCCTCTGTTGTTGCGATTAAATCTTGAATTGTTTCGCGACGACGAATTAAATAATCCTTATCGTCAATTAATAAGACTTCTGCAGGTTTGAAACGCGAATTGTAGTTCGAAGCCATCGAGAAGCAATATGCTCCCGCATTGTGGAAACACAACACATCTCCTTCGCTAATTTCATTTATTTTACGATTCGATCCAAATGTATCTGTTTCACAAATGTATCCCACAACTGTGTAATAACGGCTACGACCTTCTGGATTCGAAATATTTTCAATTTCGTGATGAGCACTGTAAAACATCGGACGAATTAGATGGTTGAAACCTGTATCAATTCCAGCAAAAACAGTAGAAGTTGTTTGTTTCACAACATTTACAGTCGCTAAGAAAGATCCTGCCTCAGAAACCATATATTTTCCTGGCTCGAACATTAATGTCAAAGGTTTTCCGTACGCTTTCTCAAATTCATTAAAACGAGCAGATAAACGCTCACCTAAATATTCAATATCTGTTTCGTCTGCGCCTGGATAGTAAGGAACTTTAAATCCTGATCCAAAATCGATGTAAGATAAATTCTTGAATTCTGCTGCAACTTCAAATAAAATTTCAGCTCCTTGCAAGAAAACATCAATATCTAAAATATCAGAACCTGTGTGCATATGAACACCGTCCAAATGTAAACCTGTATTTTCTACAACTCGTTTGATATGCGGTAATTGGTGAATAGAAATTCCAAATTTCGAATCAATATGCCCAACCGAAATATTTGCATTTCCACCTGCCATAATATGTGGATTGATACGCACACAAACTGGATATTTAGGGAAATCTTGACCAAATGTTTCTAAAACCGAAAGGTTATCGATGTTGATACGAACACCTAAATCAATTGCTTTTTTAATCTCTGCATACGAAACACCATTTGGTGTATAAATGATTTCTTTTGGCTTGAAACCCGCCATTAATCCCAATTCTACTTCTTGAATAGAAACTGTATCCAATCCTGAACCAAGTGATTTGAAATACTTTAAAAGATTAAGATTCGTGTTCGCCTTACATGCATAATTTAACTTTAAACGTTTGACTGTAGAAAATGCATTTGTCATCTTTTCATATTGCGATCTAATTTTGTTCGCATCATACACATACAGCGGCGCACCATATTTTTGCACCAATTCTAATAGACGTTCTCTATTCAGTTCCATTTTGTTTATTTTTTTGTTTAAAGTTAAATTTCAGTTGCCAAAATTACGGAATACAAATGGTTTTCTGAAGAAAATTCAGAATAAACTTATTATAAATCAATAATTTCGAATATTATTTAAAAGTTTGAAAAATATTTCGAATATTATTCGGGAATAAATGTTTTAATCCCTCCACCATTCTTTGAAGTAAAAGACAGAATCGTTCAAATTTAGTGGTTCACCGATCATTGGCGTCAAAATATCGAGCTTATTTTGCTTACCATTCTTCATAATTTTCTCCAAAGGTTCGTCCCAAGCATGTTTTGCCAAAGCAAATTTAGCAGCATGAACAGGAATAATATGTTTTGCTTTCAAATCGTTGATAATTGCAGGTAAATCAGTTGGTAAAGCACGAATATATTTCCATGCTTCATTGTATTGACCATTTTCGAGAATCGCAAAATCAAACGGACCATATTTTTCTCCAATTTCCTTGAAATGCGTATCATAACCGCTGTCACCACCTAAAAATATTTTTTGCGTAGGCGTTTCCAACACATAAGAAGTCCAAAGTGTGGTGTTTCGTTTAAATTTTCGACCAGAAAAATGACGAGCTGGTGTAAAAGTAATTTTTAAGTTATTTTTTAATGTAACGCTTGTATTCCATTCTTCTTCGATTAATTGTTCGGGCGAATAATTCCACTTCTCGAAATGTGCGCCTACGCCAAGCGGAAGAATCACTTTATTTACTTTAGAACGTAATTCTTTCACCGTTTCATAATCCAAATGATCGTAATGATCGTGAGAAATAACCAAATAATCAATCTTTGGAAAATCCTTTGCGTGATAAGAATTTGCTCCTTTAAACGCTTTATTGAAAATTGGTAGAGGCGAACCGTAATCACTAAAAACAGGATCGATTAGGAAATTAACACCATTTAATTGAATATAATAAGACGAATGTCCCAACCAAATAAACACATTTTCGTTTTTATCGATTGATATAATATCTGTCTGAATATGCGGAATAGAATCTTTAGGATTGAGTTTTGGATTTTTCGCACCAAAGAAAAAGTCCCACATCACTTTTTTGGTATCAAAACCATCTGCCAAGGCAGGCGTATGATGAATATTTTGAAATTGTCCATTTTTATACAACTTCGATTGTTTCATTCGTTCCAGTCGTTTTCCAGTTGCATCAGCACCAAAAGTATTCATTTGTAGAACCGCAAAAGTTGCAATTACAAGAATTACAATCAAACTTAATAGGAAGTAAAGCATTCGTTTTAAAACTTTTCGTTTATTGATTTTTTTCATTAATGATCAAATTTATAAAATTCTTGGATTGATTTTGAAATAATATATCTTAAGTAAACTGTAACATTTGTAACTTTCATTTTAATTTAGATTTACCAACTTTGTACACGTTTTAGAAAAAATACAAAATGGAATTTATCTTACAACCTTGGCCATGGTATATTGGCGGACCAATAATTGCGATTGTAATGCTTTTATTGATTTATTTCGGAAAAAGTTTTGGATTTTCATCAAATTTCAGAACGATTTGTTCTGCTTTGGGAGGAGGAAAATCATGTGATTTTTTCTCGTTTGATTGGAAAGCTCAAAAATGGAATTTATTATTCTTAGTAGGCGCAGTAATCGGAGGTTTTGTTTCGGTACATTTTTTATCAGATAATCAAATTCCTGAAATTTCGAATGCTACAATTGCAAAATTGAATGCAATGGGATTCGAAAGTGCAGGAAAAGCATATTTTCCAACCGAAATTTTCGAGACGATGTCTGTTAAAAATATTGCGTTATTATTTGTTGGCGGATTATTAATTGGTTTTGGAACGCGCTACGCAGGAGGTTGTACATCTGGACATGCGATTTCGGGTTTAAGTGATTTGCAGTTACCTTCATTAATTGCTGTTATCGGGTTTTTTATCGGTGGACTTTTAATGGTTCACGTTTTGTTTCCTTTAATTTTTTAATCTTATGAGAAGTTTAGTTTATATCATATTAGGCGTTATCTTTGGTGTAACCATGTACAAGGCAGAAACAGCCTCTTGGTTTCGTATTTTCGAAATGTTCAATTTTCAATCTTTCCACATGTACGGATTTATCGGTTCTGCTTTGGTTGTTGGTTTAATTGGAATACAATGGATGAAAAAGAAAGAAGCAACAGGTATCGATGGTGAAAAAATTGTGATTCAACCCAAAGCAAAATCAATTGCTCGTTATTTGATCGGAGGAATTTTCTTCGGATTAGGTTGGGCGTTGGTCGGTGCTTGTCCTGGACCAATATTTGTGTTATTAGGCGCAGGAGTTTATCCAATTTTAATTACAATTGTAGGTGCATTAATCGGTACTTTTCTTTACGGAAAAATTAGAAACAAAATCCCACATTAAACATGATAAAAGAGAAAATAGAAGCAACTTATCCGTATCAATTTGAAGATGAATTATTGAATGAAATTGATGAATTAGGATCTTTGATAGAATTTAAAGCGAATGATGTGATGATTGATTTGAACCAATTTATCAAGGGAATGCCAATCCTTTTGTGTGGGGCAATCAAGATTATGCGCGAAGATTTTGATGAAGGAGAATTGTTGTTGTATTTTCTCGAAAAAGGTGATACATGTGCGATGACGATGGCTTGTTGTTTGGGTGATAAACAAAGTAAAATACGTGCTGTTGCTGAAACTGATGGAGAATTGGTAATGATTCCGATTGTAAAAATGGACGAATGGTTGGCAAAATATCCATCGTGGAGACGTTTCATTTTTGATAGTTACAATAATAGAATGGAGGAAATGTTGGTAGCGATTGACAATTTAGCTTTCAATGATATGAATGAACGTTTGAAAAAATATCTGTTGGATGTCGCAAGTATCAACAAAGGTAAAGTTGTGGTAAAAACGCATCAAGAAATCTCTTACGAGCTCAACACTTCTCGTGTTGTTATTTCTCGTTTGTTGAAAGCGTTAGAAAAAGAAGGTTTTCTTCAACTAAACCGAAACGAAATCACGATTAAGTAAGAAATTATTTCAAAAATATACAAAGGAAGTTCAAATAGAGAGCTTCCTTTTTTTGTTTTAATCTTCCGTATAATCAATAATATCACCAGGTTTGCAATCCAAAGCTTTGCAAATCGCGTTTAAAGTTTCGAAACGAATGGCTTTTGCTTTTCCGTTTTTTAGAATAGATAAATTGGATAAGGTAATGCCAACTTTATCACTCAAATCATTTAAAGACATTTTACGTTTTGCCATCATGACATCTAAGTTAATAATTATAGCCATCTTATATCGTTAAATCGTTTTCTTGTTTCATTTGAATACTCTGTTTTAGGGCAATTGCGAAAGCAATAATAAATAATCCTGTATAGATATCAGAGGCATTAACCATATTATTTTCAGAAATAATGTAATTACTGTTTACAAGATATTTTTCAAGTTGACTATTCTTAATATAATTCAATGAAGAATCAATCAAAGAAAAACTAATAACAGCAAAACCATTATACAGTAAAGTGTTATATGTGCTTTTTTCAAATAATTCACCGTTAATAAATCTTTTAATTAATCGAATTGTAGAAAAAAAATAAAATATCATTGTAAGTCCCAAAAGTAGATATAATACCCAAATGTAAAAAGGATAAATTGCAAGACTTTTTTCCGTATGAATACTCAAATTCATCGCTTCTGTAATAATAGTACCATCTATTTTAGGAATTGAAACTGGATTTTCAGAACCATTTTTTGGAATAACTTTAAAATACTCAGAAGATTGTGCTATTTCAGCATTTTGCCAACCTCTCATAAAATCATTTAATCCATTGTTAAAAAAGAAATCAATAAAAGGTAGAGTGATTAGTAATACTCCAATTATTTTTAAATAAAATTTAGATTTAGTTTCCATATTTAGTAATTATTTATTTTTCAAATTAAATACAAGATTTTTGAATTACAAAATAAATTTATTGTAAAACAATAAATAAATATGGAATAACGGTTTGATGTTAATATACACAACTACCTATTTGTAAAAAATGTTATAATCTAATTTGATGTGGTCAATTACCTTTGTTTTTGTATTTCATAAAACAAATGATTGCCCGTATAGTTTATTTTGGATTATTGCTATTTACTTTTTTTCCTTTTGTAGAGTCGTCTGTGGCGTTACTTTTAGGGATTGGTTATGGTTTAATTTTTCAGAATGAATTTGGAGAAATCTCAAAACGATATTCAAAGAAATTATTAAATATTGCAATCATTGGTTTAGGGTTAGGTTTGAATCTTCACGAGGCAGTTTCGGTTAGTAAAGATGGATTTTTTCTCACTTTTATTTTTGTATTAAGTGTTTTTACATTAGGATTTGTATTCTACCGATTATTAAAAATCAATAAGAATACATCGCTGCTGATTACTTCAGGAACTGCTATTTGTGGAGGAAGTGCTATTGCTACAATATCTTCGGTTTTACAACCAAAAGCTAATCAAATTACTATTGCTATGGCAGTTGTGTTTGTATTGAATGCGATTGCATTAATGATTTTTCCGTTTATTGGACATTATTTTCAGTTATCGCAATATTAATTTGGTTTGTGGTCGGCAATTGCAATTCATGATACAAGTTCTGTTGTCGGTGCTGCTAAACAATATGATGAACAAGCTTTGGAAGTTGCAACAACTGTAAAATTGAGCCGAACATTATGGATTTTTCCATTGGCCTTATAATTGGTTATTTCAACAAAAAAGAGAACTCTTCTCTCAAATTTCCTTATTTTATTATTGGTTTTATTGCAACAATGCTTATCGCTACTTATTTTCATCAAGGCGAAAAGTTTATCATATTTTACAAGGAATTTCGAAACAATTAATGGTTGTTGCTTTATTTATGATTGGCTCGTTGATTAACTTACAATCCATCAAACAAGCAGGTTTTAAAATCTTATCATACGGAATCTTACTTTGGATTTTTATCTCCATTTTATCTTTGGTTTTAAATTATTTTTAAAATCTTTATTCTCTCTATTTTAAGTCTGTAACATTGGTTACTGTCGATTGTTTTTTAGCAACTTAACTTTGCTTCAACAAATTAGAAAAGGTTAAACCATAAAAATATTATCATATGTTTTTTCAACATATTTTTGAAAAGTCATTGGCACATTCAAGTTACCTTGTAGGTTGTCAAGCAAAAGGAGAAGCAATTGTAATTGATCCAAAAAGAGATATTGATACATACTTAAAAATAGCAGAAGAAAATAAGCTGAAAATTACGCATATTGCCTAAACACATATTCATGCTGATTATCTTTCTGGTAGCCAAGAGTTAGCTTATGTAACAGGTGCGAAGATGTATTTGTCTGATGAAGGCGGAGAAGATTGGCAATACGATTTTGAACATGTCGGATTAAAAAATGGCAATAAAATAGAAGTTGGAAATCTAATTTTTGAGGTGATGCATACACCAGGTCATACGCCAGAAAGTATTAGTTTTTTGTTGACAGATACGCCTGCGACGAAAGAACCAGTTATGATTTTTACTGGAGATTTTGTTTTTGTAGGAGATATTGGTCGTCCAGATTTATTAGAAGCAGCAGCTGGATTAATTGGTACTAAAGAAGTAGGAGCGAAGCAGATGTTTGAATCGTTGAAAAAATTTCAAGCATTACCAGATTATCTACAAGTTTGGCCCGCACATGGAGCAGGTTCTGCTTGTGGAAAAGCTTTGGGAGCTGTAGCAAGTACGACGGTTGGTTATGAGAAAATCAGAAATTGGGCGTTACAATTTGATTCGAATGAAAAAGGTTTCGTTGATTATTTATTGGCAGATCAACCCGAAGCGCCAGCTTATTTTGCAATGATGAAAAAGCTGAATAAAACAAAACGTCCTTTATTGATTGAAGTTCCGAAATGGGCTAAATTAACATATATCGAATTTGAAAAAGCGAAAGATTTTGGAATGAAAGTGATTGATGCGCGTATCAAAACAGATTTTTCTCAATTCCATTTACCAGGAACATTAAATATTCAAAACAATAAAACGTTCAATACATGGATGGGTTGGATGGTTAATTATCAAGAACCAATTGTGTTGATTGTAGAAGAGGATGAAGTAGAAGAAATGACGCGAAAATTGATGCGAATTGGTTTGGATAATGTCTATGGTTATATTACTCCAACAGATATGTTGAGTAATTTTAGTTACTTACAATCTTCAATTTTAATCGACGCAGATACAATTGAAAATTACATTGGAAATGATGAGGTTCAGATTTTAGATGTTAGAGGAGAAGCAGAATTTAAAGAAGGTCATATTGAAGGAGCGAAGCATATTTTTGTCGGTTATTTACCAAAAAGATACAATGAATTAGATCCAACTAAAAAAATTGCTTTGCATTGTCAAGCTGGAGATCGAGCAACGATTGCACAAAGTTTTTTAGAATCGAAAGGTTTTGAAGTTGAAAATTATAGTGGAGGAATAGCTGATTGGAAATTGAATCAAAAACCATTAGTTAAATAATATGTTTTTCAAAAAGATTTTAAAAATGTTGACATCAAATTCGAATGTAGAAAATTATCTACAAGAAGGTGCTTTATTGTTGGATGTTCGTACAAAGGCAGAATTTTTGGCGGGACATCATGCAGATGCGGTGAATATTCCGTTGCAAGAATTAGAAGTAAGATTAAAGGAATTACCAAGCAAAAAAATTGTAACAGTTTGTAGAAGTGGAGCTCGTAGTGCGCAAGCAGCAACAATTTTAAATAAAAATGGATTTGATGCAATAAACGGCGGCCCTTGGCAAACGATAAAATAAGTGTAATAATATCTAAATTTTAAAATGGATTTATTGGATAAAATACAAGGAAATAATTATTATTTGATTGATTTTTATGCAAATTGGTGTGCTCCATGTCAGTTACAACTTCAGTTTTTAGAAAATTTGAAAGAAAAATTTCCTGATAATGTAGAAATTATAAAAATAGATGTAGATAAAGACAAAGTAAGTACCATTCAATTTGATGCAATGTATCAAGTAAATGGTGTACCAACTTTGATGCTTTTTCATCAAGGAAAGCTACTTTGGAAACATTATGGAGTAAAGTTTGAAGATGATTTACAGGAAATTGTAAAACAATTTTTGATATAAAAAAGACAGTAGCTGCTTAATGATTCTTCTTAGAATCAAGTGCAACTACTGTCAAATTATTTTCTTTCTCTTACTTTTTCTTCACGTATTTTTTTGGATTTTTTTTGAATTCAACTTTACAGCTTTTACTACAAAAACCATAAATTTTCTTTTGATAAATTGCGGTATCTGTTAAGAATTGTGCGGTATTCATTCCACAAATAGGATCTTTCTCGTTTACAACTTTTACTTTTAGTTTTTGTTGAGCAAAAATTGAAAAAGAGAGGATAAAGAATGTTAATGTTAATATTTTTTTCATTGTTATTGATTTTTAGATTGAAATAAATTGTAATTAAAAAAGAAACCTATTCTGTTTTTTACTTCGATTTCTCCCGAATTTAAATCAGAAAGTATAGGTTGAAAATATTCTATACCAAAATTAAATTTTTGAGCAGCTGCTTCTAATCCTAATTTCGCAAATTGAGCTTTTCCTTTAGATTTTGGAATCGTCTCCCCAAATTGTTCATTTTTATAATAAAGTTCGTTTTGAAAACCGAATTTTCCAAGTAATTTTAATTCATTGTTAATGAAAAGATGTTGTAATTGAATTAATTGATTCCATTGATCTCCAAATTTGTATTTCTTTTTATTCTCTCCTTTCAAGTTATAGTCTGTTACTAATTGTAAAGTCGAATTCTTATAAGCTAATTGGTAATTTATTGCAAACTGAGTATCCCAACTTCCTGTACCTAATTGAAAACTTGGATTGGTTGTTTCAGCATTTGCTTGATTAAATTTTGCGATTGGAATTTTTAAACCTATTGCAGCACTTAATCCATGTTTTAGCTCATTAGAACTTGTATTTGATTTAATGACTTTAACTATTCCCATCATATTTAAATCTCCAATACCAGAAATAGAAGAAGAGTTTTTACCTTCTTTATTATGAAAATGGTAAGGAATGCTAGCATTGATGTCAATTCTATTATTTATTGGAATTCTTGCCCATAATTGAATGGTATTGAATTGTTGCTTTTGTGTTCTTTTATTAGAAAAAGCATCTTCTTTAGCTTTATAAGATTGATGTAGATAACGAATACCAATGAAATTTGAATTTATAAGATTTTCAATTCCATTTGAGGTTGAAGTTGCTGAACAACCACAAGCATCACAATCTAATTCTAAATCATATAAATGAGAGATTACAATAGAATCATTATCTGTATATGCAAATAATGAAATGGGTGTAAATAATATAACGAAAAATAAATTGATATATAATTTCATTTGAATAGATTTAAAATTCTGCATAAGCAGGGTTATTAATAAATGAGTAATCAGTTAATGTTTTTAGAAAAGAGATAATTGCCTTTTTTTCTTCTTCTGTCATAGGAATTCCAATTCGATTATTTTGTTTGAGTTGAGAATCCAAATATTTATCATTTTGTATGCCTTCTGAATAAAAATTCAAAACAGCTTCTAAACTATAGAATCGTCCATCGTGCATATAAGGTTTGGTCATTTCAATATTTCTTAAACTTGGAACTCTAAACTTCATAAAATCAGTCGAATCTAATGTAACACGATATAAACCTCCATCTTTGTATTGTTTATTATAATACATTCCTGTATTTCGAAAAGACTCATCTGTAAAAAGTGTTCCTTTATGACAGCTTGAACATTTCTGTTGAAAAAGTTGTAAACCTTTTTTTTCGGTTTCGGTTAAATTTGTCTCTTTCCTTAAATATTGATCATATTTAGAATCTTTTGATACAACTGAAGCCATAAACTGTCCTAATGCGCTGAGAATACGATTTGCATCGATTTTATCATCTCCGAAAGCATTTTTAAACATTTTTGGATAAGAAGAATCTGATGATAATTTCTTAATGATTTCGGGAAAAGTTGTATCCATTTCTTCTTCAGCTGTAATAGGAGAAATTGGTTGTTGAGCTAAATCATGAATAACGCCATCCCACATAAATCGATTTAGAAAAGCTAAATTTTGAATAGGAGGAGCATTTCGAATTCCTAATCGATCATCAATTCCATGACTAACAGGATGTCCGTGGTGAGTAAAGGCATTTTCTTGAATATGGCAAAAAGCACATGAAATAGTATTATTTCTAGATAATCGACCTTCATAAAATAGTTTTTTTCCTAACTCAACTCCATTTTTAGTTAACGGATATTTATCTGTATCAAATGTTATTTTAGGAAAATAAGAAGGAATTTCTAATTGATAAGGTTCATCAACGATCTGTCCATAATCAATATCATCATCGTAACAACTTAACAAGATGAATAAACTGAAAATAATTGTTATTATTTTATTCATTGTTTGTAGAATTATGCGGTGTTTTATAAACACCGCTATAAACTTTATTGATTTTTTTCGTCGTTATGTACATGATCAACTCGAAACATATTTTGTATGTTTTCTGTTACTAATTGCGCAAAGTTGGAAGATCCCATAATGTTATTGTTCGACTCATCTAAAGTCAATTTATGATCACCACTTAAATAGGTATTCAGATTTGCCATAATATGAATAGATGGCTTAATCATAGAAGTTACTCGTGCAGATGTAGGCAAATCTAAAGTTACTTCTCTATATAAATCTTGAACATTATTTTTGTTAATATCTCCCATGTTTCCAGTATGAGTTAAGAAGAAAGTGTCAGTAGTAGTTTTCCCATAAAGACCTTCTATTTTAAAGAAAACATAACCAGCAGCCCAAGACCAAGTCATTCCATTTTTCTTTGCTTTTTCCCAAAAAGTAGCTTGTCCAGTCTGGCCTAATAAATAAGCTTTCTGAGAAACACCAAGTCCAAAACGTACTTTTGTGTATTTATTTTGAGGAATATTATCCAAATTTAAATAAACGACATTAGCTACTGCAGAATCTTGATTAATAACAAAAGCGCCTTTGTCTGGATCGTTTTTATGATAATCAAATTCATTCCCTTTTTCATCAATTAATGTGATGTTAGAAATGATATATTTTAATGTTGTTAATTTATGTTTTTGTCCGTTTGATGAGGTTTGCGTTGTTTGATCTAAAACAATTCCTCCCAAATTATCAAATCCATTTTCAAACTTTAATTGAATTTTACCTGTTTCAGTTGATTTAATTTCTGAGAAATCATCATCGTTGTTGCAGGAAGTAAATAAAGTAAGTAATGCGATAAATGATAAGTTTAAAAAATATTTGATTGTTTTCATTGTAATAATTGTTTAATTTTTTTGAATAAAAATGCTGTTGGAAAACAATTATTGTTCTCCAATACTGAATATTTGTTATATTAATTAAACAATTGGAGGTTTTAGATATTTAAAAACCCAATCGATAGAATAGGATGATTGCCAAAAGAATCGATGTTTTATTTTTACAATAAAATCTTGAATAAATGGAATATCTAAGCATTCGAAATCTATATAAATTTCTGCAAATCGAATATTCTTTACTAAAACCGAATCAGATTCTTGTTCTGTTTCTTTTAGTTGCTTCGATAAATAACATTTTCCATTGCATTGCATTTCTGGTCGCTCTTTATTGATACAATATTCATCAATAATCTTCTCCTGAGTACTAATGAATATAGTAAAAGGAATTAATGATCGAAAACCAATTAAAAGCACGAACAATGCAATCAATAAACAATTGAAACTTTTGACAAATCTTATATGAAATGTCAACTTGATTAAATGTTAATGAGATAATAATTTGATAAATATGGGCTATTTATCAAATAGGAGGCTGAAGTTGTTGATCTAATTGATATTGAGTTTCGAAAGCTAATTCGAAAGTCGAAATTTTTTCAATAGATTTTGTAAAGTTAGATGTATTAATTTCGAAGGTAGGTTGATAGATAAAATAATCAATTGTGCGTAAAGAAACTTGAATTTTATTATCATCATTTTGTTCATCACTAACAGTCTTGGAAATCTGTTCTTTCAGATAACAAACGCCATTACACAATAATTCTGGACGTTCTATATTAACACAATATTCTTTAGAAATCTTATCATAATTCACTAAATAGTCAATAACTGGTAGCAATGGTCTACAAGTTATTAGAACAACAGTTAATATGAAAAGGTAAGATTTCAATTCCTTAAAATTTTTATAAAATTAGACAGTTTTTATTTATTTTGAAAATGAAGATTATCAGTTTTTTCTGAAATTGAATTCAAGTTCCTTTTTATTGGAATGATATTAATGAAATAATCTTAAAAGGTTTATATTTTTTAGATTGAGAAAGATATCGTAACTTTGAATTAATCATTTTAGGATCAATTTATGGCAAATTTTATCGACATCTATAGAAGAAACAACCAATCATGGTTGTTTTTGTCGTTGGCATATTTGCATGATGATACTTTCTTAAGAAGCTCGAAAGAGTTTATCAACTAATCCCTGTTACGACTCGAGACAGGGAACCTTCTATTTTTTTCAATTATCAATTATTTTCAATTTTTTGTAAGGAGATTTGTATCTAATTTTAGCGAATTTTATTTTCGGTCATTTGATATTTGAGTCTTAGGAAATCTTCTTCGAATGATTGAAAGTTTAACTAAGAATTTATCAAAATGACAACAAATATTATTTTAACAACAGGATTATACGATTTAATTAAAGACCATTTAAGAAGAAAAAAAGTAACAGCAGAACAAGAAAATATCTTAACAAAAGAATTGCGTCATGCAGAGCAAATTTTGAGAAGAGATTTGGCAGATAATATTGTGACTGTAGGGAAAAAAGTAACAATAAAAGAATTAAATTCAAATCGAGAATATCAATTAAATTTTGTTAGCCCAGAAAAAGCAAAACCGAAAAAGAATCGTCATTCTATTTTAATGGATGAAGGTTTAGCAACAATTGGTTATAAAATTGGTGATGTAATTGAATGGCCAGCAAATGATGGTACAAAAAAATATGAAATTCTGAATGTAGAAGCAGTTTCATAATTTGTCCAAAAGCATAATAAAAAAACCGAGCTAATGCTCGGTTTTTTTATTTGTATTTTTCTGAAAAAATATTTTAAACATCTAAATGTGAAGCAGTAATTTTCTGACCATAAAAAATTGTCGTATTTGCTTCAAAACTTTTCGCATCATCTGTCGTATAAAATGTGAGATGTCCATTTTTTGAACATTGTGTTTTTACTTCTGGATGGCGATGTAAATAGTCAGTTAATTTATTCGCGACCAATTCTCCTTGCGAAAGAATTGTTACATTTTCTGGTACATATTGCGAAATCACAGGAAGAAGAAGCGGATAATGTGTGCAAGCCAATACAATTGTATCGATTTCGGATGATTGATCAAATAAGCGTTGAATATCTTTTTCTACAATATCGTGCGCAGCTTTGCTATCAATTTCATTATTCTCAACCAAAGGAACCCAAAGTGGACAAGCTAATTGAAAAACATCAATTGTTGGATGAAATTTGTTCATCTCAATTTTATACGATTCGGACAAAACAGTTCCTTGCGTAGCTAAAATTCCGACTTTGTTATTCTTTGTGTATTCATTTATCGATTCTGTTGTTGGGCGAATAACACCCAAAACTCTTTTGCCTTCGGGTAAATCATTTTGCTGAATTGTGCGTAAAGCCTTTGCAGAGGCTGTATTGCAAGCAAGTATAACCAAATTGCATCCCAAATCAAACAATTTAAAAACGCATTCTTTGGTGTATTCATAAACCGTCTCAAACGAGCGAATTCCATAAGGGCAACGAGCATTATCACCTAAATAGATATAATCGTATTGCGGAAGTTTTTTCTGTATTTCTTTGAAAACGGTTAATCCTCCATAACCAGAGTCAAAAACACCAATTGGTCCTTGCATATTCGCTTATTTTTGAAGCACAAATTTACAAAATGTATTAAGATGTTAGCGTAATAATTTGGTTTGAAAATTTACATATAATTAATAGAAATAATAAATTTTATAATCTATTCAACAATTGTTTGAATAAAATTATTTTCTTTTCTGCTTTCGTTTTTTATTTCGCCAAATAATAAAACCTGTAATGGGTAAACTTGCGACGATTATTGAAGAAGTAAAGGCTAATACTTTGCCAAATAAACCCAATATTTGTCCTGTATGGATGTCGTACATTGAGTTTGCAAACTTTTTACCATTTGATAAATTCTCATTCATTAATTTAGAAACTTGAAATTGTTCCGAATCAAATTGGTATTCGTCAACCGCATAATAACGCAAACTTTTATGATACGCTCTTATGGCCAAAGGATTTTTTTCGGGTACGGGTAAATAAATCCAATACATAGAAGCTGTTGGACTATTTTTTAAACTATAAGCATATGCAGAATCAACAATAGTGTAATTGTCTTCTAACATTTTTTTAGGCTGATAGACATATCCTTTTTCTTCATTTGGAAATGATTTTCCAAGATTAACGATTTGCATATATGAATTGCGAACAGGTTTGAAACTAAATGCAATACCTGATAAAGCGACAATAAATGCAATACTAAAAGCATAAAATCCCAGTACATTATGCAAATCATAATTGATACGTTTCCATTTTGCTTTGTATTTTATCGTTAACCCATTTTTAGCTTGTTTTCTCTTTTTGGGCCACCAAAGAATTAAACCGCTTATCATAATCATGATAAAAATAACAGTTGAAAAACCAATTATATTTTTTCCGATATCACCCAATAAAAGATTCATATGAATGTATTGTATCACCAAGAAAAAATCTTGTTTCATATTTTCTTGATGTAAAATTTTCCCTGAATATGGATTAATATACACAAAGTAAGATTCTTTTTTATCATCCATCATCATCACAACCGTTGATCGATCTTTATCCATATACATCACTCGAAGCACAACATGTTTAGGATTTTTGTCTTGTACTTTATGGATAATTTCACTTGGTTTTATGAATGGTTGATGAACAATCTCGACTTTTCTATAATCAAAAAGAGCATCTTTTATTTCATCTTGAAAACAAAATATAGCTCCTGTTATTGCCACAATACAAACAATAATACCTGTAAATAATCCAAACCATTTGTGAAAGAAGAGAAAATATTTTTTCATTAATAAAGATTAATTTAGAATAAATAAAAATTATATTTGCAGCAAATATAATTTATTTAAAAACACACTATGAAAAAAAATATCATCTGTTTAACAATTTTATTGGGGAGTGCCTCGCTGTCATATGCCCAAACGAATGATAGTATATCCACAGATTTGAATGATGTTGTGGTAGTTGCTTCAAGAAAACCTACTAAAATATCTGATTTGGCAGGAACTGTTTGGGTGATCAATCAAGAACAAATTGCACAACAAGCTAAAAATGGTGTTCCATTAAAAGAAGCTTTAGCGATTATGATTCCAGGGATGGATGTTGGTTCGCAAGGAAGATCAAATTATGGTCAAAATATGCGTGGACGTTCGATGTTGGTGATGATAGACGGTGTTTCCTTAAACAGTATCCGTAACATAAGTCGTCAATTGGATGCAATTGATCCGTTTAATATTGAAAGAGTTGAGGTTTTATCTGGTGCAAGCGCTATTTATGGCGGATATGCGACAGGTGGTATTGTCAACATTGTGACGAAAAAAGCACTAAAAAATGGAATTAGTGGCGAAACAGAACTTGGTTTACGTACAGGTTTTTCAGGAAGTGATGATCATGATTGGCGCGTTGCTCAATCTATTGGTTACAAAAATGATAAATTTACGGGACGTTTGGCTGTTGCATTTCAACAAAATGGCGGAGCTTATGATGCAGATGGAGATCAAATATTTGCAGATATTTCGCAATTAGATTTACAATATAATCAATCTATTGATGTGTTGGCAACAGCAGGTTATAAATTCAATCCGAATCATCAAATCAATGGATCTGTGCAATATTATCGTTCCAAATATAGTGGAGATCGTAGTCTATATTTAGGTGAAAACATTAGTGTTTTAACCAAAGGAGATGCTTCTGTTTTGGAGATGCGTGATGGTTTTGATACGGATAAAAATCCAGGAACAGAGCGTGTAATGGGAACATTGAGTTATAATGGAACTAATATTTTAGGAGGGCAAGATGTGTATGTTCAATTTGCTTCTCGTGTTGAGAAATTAGGATTTTATCCATTCCCAGGTAATTTAACGTTGCCTTCTGGGACAAGTCCTTATATGTCGGCTTCTCAACAGGATACGTATTATTCGGGTCTAAAAGCTGTTTTGGTCAAAGATTGGGGAAAATTTAAATTAACATACGGTGCAGATGTTGATTTTGAAAAGTTTGAAGGTCAACAAAATGTATTTGATTCTCAGAAGTCATTATCAAGTGGAGGAATGATTAATCACACTGTTTTAACGATTGATCGTTATCCAACTAATCATTCTTCAAGTTTTGCTGGATATGCGCAAGCTGAATATAATATTTTACCCCAATTGAAAGTTTCAGGAGGAATTCGTTACCAAGATATTTCGATTAAGTTAGATGATTTTATTGGTTCTACTCAACAATTGCAAATCGCTAATGGTTATGGAAATAGTGCCGATAATATTCCAGGCGGAAAAAGTAGCTATAATATGACGATGCTAAATGCTGGTTTGTTATATAAAATTAATGAATTGAACCAAATTTGGACAACTTATTCACAAGGAGTTTCATTAGCTGATCCATCAAAATTTTATGGATATGGAAATTATAAATTTAATTCTGCAACCAATAATTGGGATTTAAGTTCGAGTGTGAATGTAAAAGATTCTCCTCTTTCTGGTGTGAAAACAGGACAATTTGAACTTGGTTATCGTTTCAGAACAAATAATGGATTTAAAGGACAAATCTCTGGATTTATAAGTAATTCCGACAAAAATATTGCTTTAAAACGTGATGGACTAAATCTTTGGGTAGAAGTGGTTGATCAAAAATTAAGAAATATGGGCGTAGAAGCAGAGGTTTCTTATACGAACGGAGGATTTTATGTTGGAGCAAATACATTGCTAATCAAATCTGAAGTGGAGAAAAATGGTGATTGGCAAAAACAAGATGTTTCAACTTCTGGACCTTCTAAATTTACAGCTTATGCAGGTTATGGATTTGATAATTGGAATTTTAGATTTCAAACTTTACAAAGTTTCAAATACACAGATGGTTTGGAAAATGTGATCGATTCATACAATACATCAGATTTAATGGTTGCTTACAAATTACCTTTTGGTAAAATTAATTTAGGTGTTCAGAATATTTTTAATACCGATTATCAAACAATTTGGAGCGCAAAATCACAAGTTTTGTATAGTGCATATAAAGTTCCAGAATTGTTTTATTACGCTGGACGTGGAAGAACTTTTAATCTAAGTTTTACATACAATTTTTAATTTATGAAAGCGAATCATTTGATTCGCTTTTTTATTTTAAGGGAATTAAACACCGAACTAAAAAATAAGATTAATGATTGCAGGAATGATTCGAAAGCCAATAAAGCAAAAAAAATCGTAGAGTAGGATAGGTAAAAGAGAACAAATATATGGGCTAAAGAATAGATTTTTGAATTTATTTTCTATAGAGAGGTTCTATAATTTTTACCAATTATTAATTTTATTCGATTTATCTAAAATCTCTTGAATTAATTTATTAAAATGATTCTCCAAACCAGTTACTGCATCAGGATAATCGACTTCATTCTTTTTATTATAGATAGAATTTTTGTTTTTGCTTGTTGGATTCAATACGAGATAATAATAATCTCCTATGCTCGAATTCCACTTTCTTGCTTCAAAAGAAGGTCGATTAATTCGAATTTTATCATCTTTAAAGAGAATTGTAATCGAATAAGATAAGTCATATTCAATCTTTGACTTTCCTATTTGCATATAATTCATTTTTTGTTTTACAGTTAAAGCTTCTTGCTCATATCCATTTATTGTTATGCTTTCATTTTCGGCTAAACTCAATACTTTCTTTGGATCTTTGTACATACTCGATAAGGCTGACAACACAATTCTGTATAACTCATTTTTTTTGGTATTTGGTTTATCAATTACGATATAATCAGTTTTATCTTTAGATGAAACAAATCCATTTGATGTTAAAGTAAAATATTGCGCATAGCTAAATTGCGATAAACAAATAATTGTAAATAAAGTATATAAGATTTTCATATTTCATTCGTTTAAATACTAATTTAAGAAAAATGTCTCATTTTTGGAATGAATACTTAAAAATCAATGTGTTAAAGTTTATGAATATTGTTTACATAAAATATTTTTACTTCTTGTAAATAGAGGTGATTTAGCTATGTCATTCATCCTTCAAACTTCGTCAATCCATTTGTATAAATCGATTTCAGAAGAGATGTCAAAGGTTTTTCTTAATCTACTTTTTCTTGTTTGCACAGTTCTTATTGCAAGGTTGTTGTATTCTGTAATATCTTTTGTTGTAAAACCTAATTTGAGTAAAGAACAAAATTTGAATTCGTCTGGAGTCATTTCAGGATTAAAGGATATGACTTGTCCTGAATTAGCTATACACAAATTGCAAGTGTATGAAAAAAACAGAAAAAGTTGAAAGTGGTTTACCAAGAAAAGAAGTTACTAGAATTTATGGTTTAGGAAATTGATGTTTGGATGCGAAATTATAGATCAGAGATTTATTGCTCATAAGTATGATCGAAAAAGGTGATCCCTATGAAAATGCAATGGCAGAAAGGGTTAATGGAATGATTAAAATGGAGTTTAACCTGTATGAAAGCTCATTAGGTTTTGATCAGACAAAGATTAAAGTTAATAATAGTCTTAAATCATATAATGAATTGAGACCACAAGTAAGTTGTGATTATTTAACTCCAAATGCTGCGCATTTACAATCAGAAAAATTGAATAAAAGATGGAAAAACTATAATAGGAGTTTTAATTATCAAAACTCTCTTGTATAGTAAGTTTAGGATTAAGATGAATTAGTGTATATCGAAAATACTACTTTTCTGTATCCGAGTTGTATCCATCTTTCACCTTACTTCTTATTATAAAAATCAATTTGTCGTTGAATTGTTTTTTCGGTTTGAATAATGTCTAATATTAAAATTTTGATAGTTTCTTTTTTGTTCTTTTCTGTTTCATAAAAGTTGGAGTATAAGAAATTCATGAAAAATTCTGTTTTGTTCTTTAATATGTCTTTTTGTTCTTCAATATTAGACAAAGAAGTGATTTTATCATAATTTATCAAGTCTATTTTGGAAGTTGAAACTGATTTCCAAGCGCTTGTTTTAATCTGAGGAATAAACACACCTTTACATTTCATTGTGACACCCAAAATGTTAACACTTTTGTTATCAGCATAGTATTCAAGCGAATCAACATAAGAATTTTGCAATGGAATATTGTATTTTATTTCTTCCGTTGTTTCATTCAATTCACTTTTTATCGTTGAAAAAACTTGATTAATATACACTTGGTCTTTTCTATTTGTGTTCCAATTGTCAATAAACAGTGCAATCAAAATACCTACGGTTACAGGAATAATTTCTTTGATAAATTGAATTGAATAATTTTCTAATGCTTTCTTCATTAAATTTAGTTCTTGTTAATTTATATTGATGTGTTAAATCAAACAAATATCTCATATTCATCGGAATGCACCATAACTATTTTTATATTTTTTGATAAATAGTGGCGAAATTTAAAGGTTAACAATTAAGTTGATATTTTTGAGATTTGTATTAAGTTTAATTTGCTCTGTTTTGTTCCTCGAAATTCACTTTTTTGTTGTTTTCTTTCACTTTGTTATTTCCAAAATTGTATGTTAAACTAAGTTTGAAACCTCGGTAATCATTGTATTGATTAAACTCCGAACGATAATCGCCATTATACGAATACCCTTTGTTTTTAATCGTTTTGAATACATCATTTACCACAAAATTAGCTTGTAATTTTTTATCGAAAAACGAAGCTTTAATGCCTGGCGAAAATTCCAATTGATCTTGCAGTTTTATGTTGGCATACGTGAACGGAAGCGAATGCCAGAAGTTTAGCATCAAAAACCACGTTTTATTCTCATTTAATGTAATAGTGTTGTAAAAGGTATATGACATCGAATAAACTTTCAGTTTTTCCAATTCAGAAATGGTCGGTTTTGTGATTGTATAAGATGCATTTGCATTGATTGAGGTTTCCCAAATTTTGAAAAATGTGTTGTAATATCCAATATTGAATCCCGTTCTGTTTTGGTCATAACTATTTTCTATTACATTGCTGTAAATTCCGTCCGAAAAACGTGCAATATTCGATGTGTTATTTTGGCTAAATTGATTGTAAAGTCCAAATGTAAATTTTCCTTTGTACGAATAATTTAGTTCAATATTATCATTAAATGATGGTTGTAATTTAGGATTTCCTGTGTAATACATATACGGATTCGTGTACCAACGGAATGGATTTAAAGATTGAAAATTGGGACGATTTATTCTTTTGGAATAATTGATACTGAACGAATGATTTGTAGTTGGTTTGTAACTGATATAAGCTGTAGGAAATAATTTTCCGTAGTTCTTTTTCAGACTGCTGTTTTCGTCATTTGGTGTAAAACCTTCTAGCGAAGTGTATTCGTATCGTAAACCAGCTTTTGCTGACCATTTTTGATTGAAATCTTTTTGAAAGCTAACATAAGCCGCATAATTGTGTTCTTTGTAATGAAAAATATTGCTATTCGATGGGTTCAAAACAAAATCTGCTTCATCAAATTCATAGTATTCCACATTCGATTTGTTATCCAATAGTGTATATTTTGCTCCAGTTTCTATGTTCAGCCATTTGTAAGGAAGCGTAAGATCTGATTGTACCGAATAAATCGCATATTTCATTTTACTATTATTTCGAACAATAGCATTATGCTGATTCGTGTTGTTAAAAGTATTTAAATTGTTGATTTTATTAGGACTATCGTTCAAGTAATTCGCTGTAAAACTTAGTTTTTTACCAATGCTGTCCAATTTTATGTCATAATAAGTATTCAAAGTATGTGTTGGTGTTGTCCAACGTTGTTTTTGAAGGGTTACTAATGTAGAATCTATAATAGAATTTGTTTCATAATGGCTTAGTCCATCCGTCTTCATATTATAATGCTGATTGGAATAGTCGTAAATAAGACCGATGTTTTGTTTCTCATTTATTTTATAATCAAGGCTGTAGTTTAACCCAAAACCATCGGGCGTATCTTTTCTTGTTTCCGAGTTGTAGACACTGTTAGTTTTGCTTAAAAGATCTCGAGCTCCAACGGCTTTATAAGCCATATCAAATTGCCTTAATTTCAACGAAGTGCTTAATTTTTTCGATTGATAATTCACTGTAGCACCTGTTCTGAAGCCACTGTAAGAATTTTTTTGATACGAAGAATTTACACTCCCGCTCCAGCCAATATTAGGATTTTTCTTTAGAATAATATTAATAATTCCACTATTTCCTTGTGCTTCATATTTTGAAGGAGGAGTTGTAATGATTTCAATTTTCGCAATATCATCAGAACGAAGCGATTGTAGATAATTAGTAAGTTCGCTTCCTGATAAATTAAGCATTCTGTCATTCACCATAACCGAAACATTTCCTTTTCCTACAATAGAAATATTATCATTCAGTACATTCACCATTGGTGTGTTTCGTAAAGCGTCCAAAGCAGACATTCCTTGCGAAGCAATAGAATTTTCGATATTACAAACCAGACGATCAACTTTCTGTTCAATTAGTTTCTTTTTTGCTGTAACCGTTGCACCTTCTAAAGTTGTAGCATCTTGAATTTTGATAAGTCCTAAGTCTTTATCTTGTTTAATTTCTATTTCTTCTGAATAAAATTCTACGCCAAACTGTTCTATTTTAAGTAAATAATTTCCAGCATCTGTTTTCATAGAAAATAATCCCAGACTATCTGTATATGCTTGATTGATAAGTAAACTATCATTTTTAAAAAGAAGAATATCAGCAAATTCAAGTGCTTTATCATGTTGATTGATCACTTTTCCATTTATCGAAAATTGTTGTCCAAAAACTGATGAACAAAAGCTGAAGGCAATCAAATAGCAGCTAATCAAAATAAGATTTTTCATATGTTGTATTTTATTTATAACAAAGAAAAAGTATAGAACAAAGAAAAAATTGTAAAAATCGTGCAGCTTAATGTTGCGCATAAATCCAAGCCAATTGTTCTTGTTGAATGCTTGTTTTATTTCTTAATTGATTGGGCGATTGTCCCGTAATTTCTTTAAAATCGCGGATAAAATGAGATTGATCGGTGTAATTATTTTGGTAAGCGATATGCGTAAGTTTTTCTTTTTCGAAATGGAGAATAGAATTTAGCGCTTTTCTAAATCGAACTGTTTTCAAAAAAGTTTTTGGACTTTGCCCAATTTGATTCATAAACAGGCGATACAAGGTCGATTCATTCATCGAAAGATTTTTGGCTAAAGGACCAACTTTTAATTCATCTGTTTGTTGAATAAGGTATAAGATTTCTTTAGTTTTAGTATTTAAATAATCTTGATTTAAGCTTTTCAATAATATATGTTCGAGCAT
The DNA here is from genome assembly GCF_002333005.1 of Empedobacter sp. UBA2044. NCBI lineage: Bacteria > Pseudomonadati > Bacteroidota > Flavobacteriia > Flavobacteriales > Weeksellaceae > Empedobacter > Empedobacter sp. UBA2044. The sequence continues at coordinate 1,231 of NZ_DDBA01000061.1, read as the reverse complement.
TGAAATTCTTTTCAACGAATTCTTTTCCTCAAATAATTGTTCTGTAAAATCTGTTGCAAATTTTGGGAAAATCATTTCGAAAACTTCATCACTTTTAATTAATTCATCGTACGAAATATTTGTAAATAAGCGTAACGCAGCTGGATGAAAAATGATGCAAACTTCATCTAAAGAAGCATCAATGCTTACATTAAGATTAGATTCGTGAAATCCTGATAAATAACTTTTGTATGTAGCATTTCCTTTTAAGGTAAAAAGATGTTTGTTTGTTTTATTCTGTTCGAGAATGATTTTATTCTGTTTGTAAATGGCAAGACACAAATTGGTGTTAGGGAAAGTTGAATAGTCAATCTTTTCATCTTTTTTAGATTTGAAAAGGATGAAATACTGAACGATATTTTTTAATTCAGGATGATGAGGTTGTATAATTTCGGTTTTCATAAACGTACACGTAATAAAATCAATTTTAGCGAATAACACGTTGATAGCGTGTTCTATTCTATAGACGCTTTTGTTTGATGTATGTTACCTGTAAGTTCGAATTATTTTAATATTATGCTTGAGGAATTAAAAATTATATGCAAATCCTGCATTTCCATATATGTTATACATTTTGAATGAAATGGCTTCGAAATTCTTTTTGAAAACCTGTTTGTGAGCCATTGTTACATCAAAAAATAAACTGAAATGATTCTTTAATTTATATTCAGTTCCTAGTTGGCTTCCAAATTGAAAAGGACTTAAATAATCAGAAAAATCGTACAAACCTTTTGCTGTGTTTTCAAATGTTGTAGGTTCACCGATTGGACTTCCTTCTCTAAAAACACCATCGTAAATATATCCTGAAAAAGATTTATCAATCAAGGCAGAAAAGTAAAATCCGCCATATAAATTCCATTTTGTAGACGCGTTCCATACCAATAGAACCGGCATAGAGACATAAGCATTATCCATTTCGGTAATGACATGTCCTGTAAAAAAGCCTTTGGTTTGTGCTCCAGTATCGTTTTGTATTTGTGTGTAATAGTTCTTTACTTTCGCTTGTGTTTTCATTCCACGACCTTCTACGTTTAATCCGACACGAACACCTAATTCACGTTTATCGTTGAGCCACTTTGTTGCATTTATACCTATTCCTAATTGCAAAGTAGGGTTATAGCTTTCAATTTTTCGGATTTCAGCAGGCATTCCAATCGGTGAAGCTCCTCCAATGTGGGTACGTCATATCCTC
>NZ_DDBA01000058.1:0-32858 GCF_002333005.1 Empedobacter sp. UBA2044 | reverse complement strand
AGGCTTTTTTTGTGGGTATACTTTTTTGTAAAATGTACAAAGTAAAATGTAAGCTACCACATCTCCAGACTATGTTTTATAAAACAAGAAGCTTGCTTTCATCCAAGAAGAGCTTCTAATTAGTCAACTAGAAGCTTCTTCTTGATAAAAAGGAAGCTTCCTTTTTGCAACTAACTCAGAACTTACAACCAGCGTTAGGGAGAGTAGTCTAAATCCTTTTGTAGAAATTGGATTTTCTTACTTGTAATAGAATTTTATTCTACAAAAGATTGCAACGGATAGCCCGACCGATCGATTTACATTTCTTGTTATTGAATTATTAAGAGATAATTGAGGGAGATTGTATAAATACGAGGAATAGAGCGAGTGAATGCCCAAATAAATTTTTCAATAGAAATATACTTTTATTGATAGGTTCATACTTAAGTATATGTGGAATATGGATTTGATTTCATAAAAAAAATATAAAATATAAACTATGTTCAAAATTATTAGAAGTTTATCATTTGAAATTTAATAGCTTTACAGCTTAATATTACTTAATTGGATCAGAAAATATTAGATCACATTTTAGATAAGGATTGGGAACAGGCTTTTAAACTTCTTGTAAAAGATTATCATCAGAGAGTTTATTGGCAAATTCGTCGTATGGTTTTGATTCATGAAGACGCAGATGATATTGCTCAAAATGTTTTTATAAAAATCTATCAAAATTTGAATTCATTCAAAAATGAATCAAAATTATCGACATGGATTTTTAGGATTACTTATAACGAAACCATCAATTTTATTCATAAAAATGCTAAAGAACAAAATGTTTCGTTTGAAGATTATTCGATGAATATTGCAGATGATTTATCTACGGATGAGTATTTTACAGGTGATGAAATTGAGTTGAAACTACAAAAAGCGATTGCAAGTTTGCCAGAAAAGCAGCGCGTAGTATTTATGATGAAATATTATGATGAAATGAAATATGAACAAATTTCTGAAATTTCAGGAACATCTGTTGGTGCGCTAAAGGCGTCTTATCATCATGCAGTTACAAAAATTAAAGAATTTTTAGAGGATGAAGATTAAACCTTTTTAACTTTTTTTTGTCTTATGAATGATATGAAAGAAAATGGATTAAAAAATAATTTTAAGGTTCCAGAGAATTATTTTAAGAATTTAGAAGATGAAATTTATTTTAAAAGCTTAAAACAAAAGGAAAATTATACAACCCCTACTAATTATTTTGACGATTTAGAACAGTCAATTTTATCGAAAACTATTGATAAAAAAGAAACAAAAGTTGTACATTTCAATATTTGGTGGGCTGCTGCTTGTATATTGCTATTAGCATTGGTTGTAACTCCTTTTGTGATTAATTCTACAGAAAAATCTACAGAAGTTGTGGATACAAAAACAGAAAATCATGTTTACGAGAAGATCTATGATTCGTATATAGTGAGTGATCAAAACAAAAAATCGTCCAATGTAACATTAGACGATTCTGATTTTGCTTTATATGATTATTAAGAAATTCTAAATAATTTCTGCACTTAAACCTCGGTTCAATAATTCTGTGCATCGAGGTTTTAAATCTTCTAATTCACCCGTCAAGACTTCGCATTTACCTTTGTAGTGAATCAAAATAGAACATTGTTCCGCTTGCTCTGGCGTGTGTTCACAAACATCAATCAACGATTCGATTACCCAATCAAAAGTATTCACATCATCATTGTAAACAATAATTTGATATTTGTGTGATTCCTGTTCCAATACATCAACAGCCGAATCTTTTTCCGTTTCCCACATGGGTTGCGTTGCGTATTTTGTCATATCATTTTATTTTTTGAAATGTAGCGCAATCCACTCATTTCGTTGTTTTTTAGATACAAATTTCAAACCATTTTCTGTACAAAAAGCTAAGATATCATCAAAATCTTGCTCCATCAATCCACTTAAAAATAAATCACCATTTTCATTCAAAACATTGATGTAAGAAGGAATTTGACTGATTAAAATATTTTTGTTGATATTCGCTAAAATAATGTCAAACTGTTTGCTTCCCAAAAGTGAATTATCACCCATTTTCGCATCTAAACTAACACCATTTCGTTTTCCATTTTCGATAGAATTTTCCACAGCCCACTCGTCAATATCGATACATTCTGCATAATTTGCACCACGTTTCATTCCTAAAATTGCAAGAATTGACGTTCCACAGCCCATGTCCAAAATATCTTTTCCTGTAAATTCAGTTTCCAAGATATATTCTACCATCAAATGTGTTGTAGAGTGATGTCCAGTCCCAAAAGACATTTTTGGTTGAATGATAATTTCGTACGGAATATTTTCAACTGTTTCGTGAAATTCTGCACGAATCAAACATTGGTCATTCACTAAAATTGGCGTGAAATTTTCTTCCCAAGTTGCATTCCAATTTTGTTGTTCAATTTCTTGACGCGTATAAGAAAAATCAATATTCTCGATAGAATCAATCACTTCTTTTACTTGGTCAATATTTTCGTCAGTTTTTGGCATGTAAGCATCAAAACCTTCTTCGTTTTCAACAAAACTTTCAAAGGGTAGTTCAGAAATCATTGCAATAATAATTTCATTAAAAGGCTCTACTTCCGCAACTTTAAATTTATATTCGATATAATTTGTCATAAAAAAATGTAGAAAACATCAAATTGTTTTCCAGCGCAAATTTACGATTTTTATAATTAATGATAAAGGAGATTATTTATCAAATGGAAAGTCCTTCAAACCAACCATCATTTCACGTTTTCCTGGAGGCCCAGGACGTTTTTGTACAATATAGCCCAAATCTTTCAAACCTCTTTTTATGGTTCCTTTCGCTGCATAAGTGGTAAAAATGGCAGATTTTTTAGTTAAAGAATCAACAATTTCTAACAATTCTTTTTCCCATAATTCTGGTTGAACACGAGAACCAAATGCATCAAAATAAACTAAATCAAAATTATTTTCGTTGATATTTTTCAGATTGAAAAAATCTTCTTCCACTTTCTTAACTTCAAAATATGGAGAAATTTTATTCCAATTTTCCCAATTTGAATGAAATAATTGTTGATAATAATCTAAAAACTCTTCTTTTCGATGTTCAAATTCCGGATAAAGTTTGAAAACATTTTCGAAATAATTCACCAATTCAAATTCTTCATCAGAAACTGGAAATTTTTCAATTCCAACATATTGCACTGGAGTTTTATGTTTTTCAGCTTCCATCAAAGTAATGAAAGAATTAAGTCCCGTACCTAATCCAATTTCTATAATTTTTATAGGATTTTTTGTTTCTGTAAAATGATGAAATCCATTTTTTATAAATACATGAAAAGCCTCTTGTACAGCGCCATGCTTAGAATGATAAGATTCATCCCAATCTTCAATATAGATAGTTTTAGATCCATCTTCCGTTTCTTGAATAATTCTTTTCATCGTCGAAAGTTATGATATTTATTATGAAAAAGTGCAAATAAAATGTACCTTTGATAAGCACAAACAAAATATATCATAAAATGATTATAGAAAAAATTGCTGAATCAAAATTTAACGATTCAGTTTTTAACTCTACTACTTTTGGGAAAGAGTTTACAGATCACATGTTGATCGCGCATTACAAAGATGGTAAATGGGATGAGCCAAAAATTGTTCCTTACGGACCAATTTCAATGACTCCAGCAGCGATGTCTTTCCATTATGGTCAAACAATTTTTGAAGGAATGAAAGCCTACAAAAATGATAACGAAGAAGTGTTTATTTTCCGTCCAGAGAAAAACTTCGAGCGTTTTAATTTATCTGCGGCACGTCTTAATATGCCTCAAATTCCGAAAGAAATTTTTATTGATGGTTTAGAAGCTATTATTGATATCGATCGTCAATGGGTACCAAAAGATTACGGAACGTCATTATATATTCGTCCAGTAATGTTCGCAACAGAAGAAGCAGTTTCTGCTAGGGCATCTAACGAATATATTTTTGCTATTTTATTAGCTTATGCTCCTAATTATTACGATAAACCTTTATCAGTAAAAATTGCTGATTATTATAGTCGTTCAGCTCAGGGAGGTGTTGGTTTTGCAAAATGTGGAGGAAACTATGCTGGATCTTTCTTTCCAACTTCTGAAGCTCAAAAAGATGGTTATGATCAAGTAATTTGGACAGATTCTATCGAGCATAAATACATTGAAGAAGCAGGAACAATGAATGTGATGGTGCGTATAGGAAATAAAATTTTAACAGCGCCAACGTCTGAGCGTATTTTGAACGGAGTAACACGTGATTCTGTTTTAACTTTAGCAAAAGATAGTGGATATGAAGTAGAAGTACGTCCTGTAGAAGTACAAGAATTGTATGATGCTTACAAATCAGGAGAATTAAAAGAAGTATTTGGATGTGGAACTGCTGTTGTAATTACACAATACGATGCAGTTGGATTTGGTGAAGAGCGTGCTCAATTACCAACTTTAGCTGAAGAAGATTCTTTTGCATTACAATTGAAAAAGAAATTAAAAGATATTCAATACGGATTAGCAGAAGATCCTTATGGATGGAGAATTAAAATCGAAAAACAAGCTTAATTTTGTTTAAGTAAATTTTTTGAAAATATAAGCTGACAATTTGATTGTCAGCTTTTTTTGGCACGATATTTAATAATATGTTATACAAAGTACTATATTTGCAAAATGAATGGACTACAGAAATTTTTAATCATCTGTTCAGGGAGTAGTCTTGAACTCTTGAAAAAAACACCAACAGATATCAACAAACATGTTGGTATTGGAGGTGTCATATTATTTACAGGAATTTTGGCGGCTTTGTCTGCTGGATATGCGCTGAATACTGTTTTTGATAATATATATGCAGCAACAGGTTTTGGTTTGTTGTGGGGATTAATGATTTTTAATCTTGACCGATATATTGTCACATCAATGAAAAAGTCAGGTGGATTTTTTCGTCAGTTTTTTATTGCTTTGCCACGTATTTTGGTTGCAATTTTATTAGGTATTGTGATTTCGAAACCGTTAGAATTAAAAATTTTCGAGAAAGAAATTAACAAGCAATTAAATATTATTGTCAATCGAAATAAAGCGGAATTACAAAAAGGAATTGATGCGCGTTATGCTGAATTGGGAACGCCTTTTTCGAATGAACGAAAAGAAATTTATGCAGAAATTGATAAATTAAGAAATGAGTATAATTCAGCTTCTACCGAGTTGGAAAAAGAAGTTGTTGGTACACAAACTGAAACAACAACTGGACGCGAAGGTTATGGACCAAATGCGAAACGAAAAGCAGAATTGAAAAAACAAAAAGCTGCCGAAATCGAAACTTATATTCAACAATCTGCGCCTCGTTTAGCTGAAATTAATAAAGAATTAGATCGATTGAATGTTGCAAAAGAAAAAGAAATTGATGCGGCTAAACCAACCGAAGAGAATTACAATGGTTTTGCTGCACGTATGCAGGCTTTAGACGAATTGTCAGTTAATAATCCAATTTTAGGGATTGCAGCTATTTTTATAGCTCTTGTGTTTATCTCGTTAGAAACTGCGCCAGTTTTAGTGAAATTAATTGCACCAAAAGGACCTTATGATTTTCTCTTAGAAAAACATGAACATTCGTTCAAGATTTTCAGTAAAGAATCCATTCAGATTATGGATATCAAATCTGAAAAACGTGTGAAACATGAGTTAGAAAAAGTATAAATAATTAAAAAAGTAACTTCCGTTTGAAGTTACTTTTTTAATTTTGCATAAGATATGGAAACTTATAAAATAGAAATTTACGGAGAAGACGAAAACCAAATTCAACGAATGGAAGAGGTGATTGCTCCAATAAAAGATATACAGGATTATTTTTGGAAAATTCTTTGGGTTGATGGTGAAAGTGAAACGGACGAATATTCGGTTTTCGAATTGCAAGAAGTGATTGATCAACAAGACGGAATTTTTGTGGAATATGATCAGTTAGAAAGTTTGTGTTATAAAATGGAACATGTAACGGAGGCGTTGATTATTGGAGATAGAAAAGAAAATAATTTGCATGTAAATATTGAGGATGAAAATTTATACGACAACGAAGTTGTGTTTGAATTTGTGAAAGATTCACATTGGCAAATTTTGACTTCGGATATCAATATTGTTGATACGTTCAAAGTTTTCTTTCCAAATAGTAAAATCATTGATTAAAAATAAAAGCCACTTTTTAGTGGCTTTCTTATTTATTTTTGATTCAATTTTTGGAAAATTTGTAAGGTTTCTTTTGCTTCTCTTACATCGTGCACACGCAAAATTTTTGCACCTTTTTGTAACGCAACCATATTCAGGACAGAAGTTCCGTTTAAAGCTTCTTGCGGAGTTGTTTCGAATAAATTATAAATCATCGATTTTCTTGAAATTCCTACTAATAAAGGAAAACCTTCAAAACCTAAAACTTCCATTTTACTGAATAATCCGTAATTATGATCCAATGTTTTTGCAAAACCAAAACCAGGATCTAAAATAATATCATTCACTTTTGCAGCTTTTAATTGCGCAATTTTTTTGGAAAAATATTCGTTTACTTCCAGCGTAATATCTGCATATGCAGGATTATTTTGCATTGTTTTTGGCGTTCCTTTCATATGCATTAAAATGTATGGAACTCGAAGTTCTTTGATTGCATCAAACATATTTTCGTCTAACTCCCAACCCGAAACATCATTTATAATAGAAGCACCAACTTTTACAGCTTCACGTGCAACATTTCCTCGAAAAGTATCAATCGAAATAATCAATTCTGGATATTCTTCAATAATTTTTTCGATAATTGGTGCAGTTCTATCAATTTCTTCCTGCTCCGAAATATTTTCTGCTCCAGGTTTTGTCGAATAACCACCAACATCAATCATATCGGCACCTTCGGACAAGTGTTTTTCAACTTTTTCTAAAATCAAATTCATCGATTGATTACTGCCACCATCGTAAAAAGAGTTTGGCGTTGTATTCAAAATTCCCATAATTTTAGGCTCGTTCAAATCAATCAAACGACCATTACAATTAATTGTCATATCTTAGAAGTTCTTTAAGCAATTTCAATTATTTTTGAAATCGAAACGAAATTATGAAAAATACCTCAATTCAATTTAAAGAAATCATCTCTGTTTGTCGAGATTTATATACAAAAAAATTACAAGATTACGGTCCAGCTTGGCGTGTACTGCGTTTGCCGTCTTTAACAGATCAAATTTTTATCAAGGTAAACCGTATTCGTACGTTGCAAGAAGCAGCGGAGCGTTTGGTTGATGAAGACGAAGAAGGAGAATTTGTGGCAATCGTTAATTATTCGATTATGGCATTGATTCAGTTGGAACTTGGTTTTGCAGATCAGCCAGATTTGACAGACGAACAAGCTATCGAATTTTATGATAAATATGCAACAATTGCGCACGATTTGATGATGAAAAAAAATCATGATTACGGTGAAGCTTGGAGAGATATGCGTGTAAGTTCGATCACAGATTTAATTTATCAGAAAGTTTTGCGCACAAAAAGTATCGAAGATAATAAAGGAAAAACAATTGTGTCTGAAGGTTTAGATGCAAATTATTTGGATATGATTAATTATTCGATTTTCGCAATGATTTTAATTAACGAAAAGAAAGCTTCATGAGGTATTTAGTTCAATTTGCCCGAATTATAGTTGGAGTTATTTTTATAATTTCTGGATTTGTAAAAAATGTAGATCCAATTGGGTTAAGTTTCAAATTAGAAGAATATTTTTCGCCAACAGTTCTTAACATTCCATTTTTAGAAGGTTTGAGTTTGCCTTTGGCAACTTTCTTTTCACTTTTTGAAATAGTTTTAGGCGTTTTATTATTGCTTGGCGTTTGGAAAAGATTTACAACAATAGCTTTATTGTTAACGATTATTTTCTTTACATTTTTGACATTTTATTCAGCTTATTTCAACAAAGTAACCGATTGTGGATGTTTTGGTGATGCACTAAAGTTAGAACCTTGGACATCATTTTACAAAGATGTTGTGCTTTTGGTGTTGATCATTATTTTAGTGATTGGTCAAAAATATATCAAACCATTATTTGTCGAAAAAGCGAATTACGTAATCAATTTTATAACAATTTTAGGTTCTGCAATTATTGCTTATATCGGAATTAATCATTTACCAATTATCGATTTTAGATCTTATGCAGTTGGCAAAAATTTGATTGAAGGAATGAAATCTCCGCAAGAGTTAGGTTTGAAACCAACAACGTATAAAACGATTTACACGATGAAAAACAGTGTTGATGGTAAAGTAGTCGAAATTGATGATGCGCAATATATTGCTGATGACAAATGGTACAAACACGGAACGCCTTGGGTAATTGAAGCGGATAAAACACGAACTATTGTCGAGAAAAAAGGGTACGAACCTCCAATTCATGATTTTAGTTTTGATTGTAATGGCATTGATAAAACTTCTGAGATTCTAAATGCTCCGAAAGCGATTGTTTTTGTTGTTCCTTTTGTTGAAAAGGTAAATGAGAAGCAAATTGAAAAATTGAATATTTTAGGAAAAGAAGCTTCTAAATATAAAGGATATAGAGTTGTTTCGGTTTCAAATAATCCGATTAAAGGTTTGGAACTTGAAAATTGTTTTATGGATCAAACAACAATGAAAACAATTATTCGCTCTAATCCAGGTGTGATGATTTTAGAAAAAGGAACGGTGAAAGCGAAATATCATGACAATGATTTTCCTTCGCTTAATCAATTAGAAGATTTATTTTAACAAGTGATTAATTATATTTTAAATAAAATTTTCTACGGATTTTTGACACTTTTTGGTGTAGTAAGTGTAGTTTTTCTATTGTTTTCGGTACTTCCTGGAGACCCTGCGCGTATGATGCTTGATCAAAAAGAAGATCCAGAGCAATTGGCTCAAATTCGAAAAAACTTAGGTTTAGATCAACCTTTATGGAAACAATATGCGTTTTATATTAATGATTTGTCACCGATTTCTTTTCATAATATTGACGAAAACAATACAACATATACTTCATTAAGTTCTGATAAATACAATTACACAAAATTGATAGATTTCGGAACAAATGAAATGGTTTTGAAAACGCCTTATTTGCGTGAATCTTTTCAAAAACAAGGAAAAAGCGTCAGTACAATTATTGGAGAAACTTTACCAAATACAATGGTTTTGGCAATTGCAGCCATTATTATTGCAACGATAATTGGTGTTGTGTTGGGAATTGTTTCTGCTTTGATGAAAGATACATGGATTGACAGAGTTTTGTTGGTCGTAACAAGCTTTGGTATGAGTATTCCGTCTTTCTTTTCGGCAATTATCATTGCCTATATTTTTGCTTTTTTAATGCATGATATTACAGGGCTGAATATGATTGGAAGTCTATATGAAGTGGATGATTTGGGAGAAGGAAAACATTTGATGTTGAAAAATTTAATTCTTCCAGCAATTACATTAGGTTCGCGTCCGTTAGCGGTTTTTACGCAATTAACACGAAATTCGTTGTTAGAAGTTTTGAACCAAGATTATATCCGAACAGCTTTTGCAAAAGGACTTTCTAGAAAAACGGTGATTACAAAACATGCATTACGAAATGCTTTAAATCCTGTAATTACAGCAATTTCAGGTTGGTTTGCGTCGATGTTGGCAGGATCGGTTTTTGTGGAATTTGTTTTTGGTTGGAATGGTTTAGGAAAAGAAATCGTAAATGCATTGAATACATTAGATTTACCAATTGTGATGGGAGCTGTCTTAGTGATTGCTGTGATGTTTATTGTGATTAATATTTTGGTCGATATTCTTTACGGAATTTTAGATCCGCGCGTTCGCATAAAATAAATCAGTAATAATTTCACGATAAATAATTATCTTGCAGTAAATATTAAAACCAAAATCAAATAAAATACACTTTTTTATGCGTGATAGAATAGTAGCAGGAAACTGGAAAATGAACTTAAATTATGAAGAAGCGATTCATTTAGCAACAAACCTTAATGCTTGGGTGGCAGATAATCATCCAATTGCACAAGTTATTATTGCGCCTTCTTCTATTTATTTACAAACATTGTTAGAAGCTGTAGATGAACAATATGTTAAGATTTCTTCGCAAGATATTTCTGCTCACGAGAAAGGAGCCTATACAGGAGATATTTCTGCAGAACAATTGGATAGTATCGGATTAGATTTCGCTATAATTGGACATTCTGAGCGTAGAGAATACCAAGGAGAAACGGATATTGTGATTGCTGAAAAATTGAAACAAGCTTTTAAATATCAAATTAATCCAATTCTTTGTGTTGGAGAAAAATTAGAAGAACGTGAAGCTGATAAACACTTTGAGGTTGTAAAAACTCAATTAATGGATGCTTTAGTTGCACAAAAACCAGAAGATCTTTCTCGTTTGATTATTGCTTACGAACCAGTTTGGGCAATTGGAACAGGAAAAACAGCTACACCAGAGCAAGCGCAAGAAATTCATGCATTTATTCGTAAAGTTTTGAAGGATGAATTTGGCGTAGAAGTCGCGAATGATACAAGTATTTTGTACGGAGGAAGTGTAAATGCACAGAATGCGAACGAAATTTTTGCTCAACCAGATATCGACGGTGGTCTTGTTGGTGGTGCTTCATTAAAATATGATGATTTTGTGCAGATAATTGCTGCATGTAAATAATATAAAAGCTCAACTTAGTTGAGCTTTTTTTATGTTTTATATTTTCTAAATTTTGAAAAATGATAAATTTAACTCCTCTGAATCCCTTATAAAATCAGTCAATTAAGAAAACTATAACATTTATTAGGATTAATTAAGAGTTTTCGGAACAGTGTCTGCAAAGTTCTAAAATGTACTAACTATTTAAAAAGTATCATTTTTAAACAAAACACATTTATTATGAAAAAATTGACGCAAGTATTAGGAGTCGTAGCAATAGGGTTAGTTTCTTTCTCTTTTACTACAAAAAATGAAATAAAAGTTCCTACAACAGAAATTACAAATAAAGTTGTAGAAGATGCACCTAAAGTTGTCATTTTAGATATTGTAGATAATATCGCTGTAGAATCAGGAACAAATATCGCATCAGAATTTAAAACAAAGTTAGAATCTTTGAATAAAGAAAATGTTCAGGTTCTTTTATGGAAAGATTTAACGAAAGGATTAAAAGATGAAGAGAAAAGATCAATCATCGATAGTTTAAAACCTGAGTTAATCATGACATTAAATTTTGAAAAAACTGATGATAATACAAATAAAGTTGCCGCAGTTGTTTTTAAACAAAATGTTGCATTTAACGAAACAGTTAAAGTAGCAAAAGAGTTAACAGAAAACTTAAATTCAACAGCTGTTAAAAATGACGGAGTTTATCAAAACGAATCAAATTATATTCAAGATAATGCTGCACCATCAATTTTCTTAAGCGTAAAAGTGAAGAATGAACCAACTTCTAACGCAGAAATTGTTGATAAACTTTCTAATTTCATCGAAACAGCGAAAGTTGAAGATAGCACAACTCCAGTTGAAATAACATCAGAAGTAGTAGTAGATTCAGCGGCAGCTACGGTAGACTCAGCTACAACAACAATAGAAGCGGCGGTACAAGATGTAAAAGCAGCTACGAAAGATGCAAAAACAAAAGTAAAAAAATCTAAAAAATAGAATCCGTTTTTTCGAATATTTCATTTTTATTAATGAAGAAAAAGTAACATTTTGTAATGAAATGTTACTTTTTTTTGTTTTTAATTACAGATAACTTAAGTTTGCTCAAACACTTCCAATTCAATGTCAAAACAAGGTTATATCGCGCGTTATTTCAATATTGTTCGTAAATTATCACAACAAAAATATTGTTCTTATGAAGATTTAGAGCGTTTTTTGGAACGAGAATTTGAAATGCTTCAACTTAATGATGATACATTAGAGTTTAATTTCTCTAAACGTACATTACAGCGCGATATTCAAGAAATCAGAAATATATTGGGAATTGATATAATGTATAGTCGCAGTCAGCGTGGATATTATATTATTCAAGACGATTATAGCTCTGATTTATTTCTGAAAACTTTAGAAGAAATTAATAGTTTTTCTGCTTTGAAATTGACAAATTCGCTCGAATCTATTGTGTATTTGGAAAAAAGAAAGCCAAAACGCGCCGAATTTTTACCAGATATTGTACAAGCAATTCAAGGAAAAAAGAAAATTGAATTTCATTATCAAAAATTTGGAGAGGAAAAAGAAACGATTCGTAAAGTTTCGCCAATTGCAATTAGAGAGCACAATAACCGATGGTATTTGATTGCGGATGATAAAGGAATTGTCAAAAATTTTGGTTTGGAACGAATGAATAGAGTTTCGATTTTTAGAGATAAAATTGACGATAATATCGAGTTTAATTACAATGATAAGTACAAATATTCGTTCGGGATTATTGTTCCAAGTTCAGAAAAACCAGAAAAAATAGTGCTTTCTGTGACCAAAAAACAAGCAGCGTATTTAGAATCTTTGCCTTTGCATGAATCCCAACAAATTTTAGAAATTAAAAACGATGAAGTTTTAATTGGATTAGAATTATTTTTGACCGAAGATTTTATCAGCGAAATTCTTTCTATGAGTCGTTCAGTTACAATTATCGAACCTAAAAAATTGAAAGAAAAAGTCAAAACAATTTTAAAAGAAACGTTGGAGAAATATAATTAGCGAGTTTCGAATTTCGAAACTCACTTTATTTTTTTACATTTCTTCAAATTCTAAATCGAAATTCATTCCCAAAATAGCTTTACCAGTAACTTTTTCTCCATTTTCAGGATTGATTAAGCCAGCCATTTTTCCAGTTTTTTGTTTGGTTAACAAATCCAAAATTTGTTTATCAGTTAATTTTTTACCCATAAACTCGAACGGAATTTTGAATCCACATGCTGCAAAGTTTGCACAACCATAAGCGGCTTTTCCTTTGACTAATTTATGTGTTTTACATTTTGGACAAGTTGCATCTTCCAGATTAATTTCTTCTTTCGGTTTACGTTCCTTTTTAGGTTTTTCAGCTATTTGAACTGAATTCTGATGAGAAGCGATTGGTCTGAAGTAACTATTTTTTACATCAAATGTTAGTTTCGAAACCATTTCAATCAATTCTTGCTTAAATTGTTCTAATTTGTATTCACCTTTTTCAATCAAACGAAGTTTTCGTTCCCAAACACCTGTCAATTCAGGAGATTTTAATAATTCATTTTGAATGGTATCAATCAAATCAATACCAGTTTGTGTGGCGATAATATTACGTTTTTTCTTTTCGATGTATTTTCTACGAAACAAGGTCTCGATAATATTTGCACGCGTTGAAGGTCGACCAATTCCATTTTCTTTCATCAATTCGCGCATTTCTTCATCATCTACTTGTCGTCCAGCAGTTTCCATTCCTCGTAATAGAGTCGCTTCTGTATAATGTTTTGGCGGAGTTGTTTTTCCTTTGTGAATAAATGGTTCGTGAGGACCTTTTTCACCAATCTCAAAAATCGGCATTATCTTTTCCTCATCTTTTTCGTCTTCCTTTTTATCTTTTGCATAGACTTCGCGCCAACCCATTTCGAGAATTTGTTTTCCCGTTGCTTTAAAATTTATAGCAGAAAGTTGACCGTCTTTTCCATTATTTTCAACTTTTCCTTCGACAGTTGTGTTGGCAACTTTACATTCTGGATAAAAAACAGCAATAAAACGTCGTGCAACCAAATCATAGATACGTTTTTCTTCGTTCGATAAACCTTGTGGAAAGATTTCGGTAGGAATAATAGCGTGGTGATCGGTTACTTTTGTATTATCAAAAACTGCTTTTGACATCGGAATTGGTTGCGTCATCAAAGGAGCAATCAAATTTTGATAAGCGGTTAATTTATTTAAAATTCCAGGAACTTTAGGGTGAATATCTTCCGAAAGATAAGTGGTATCAACACGAGGATAGGTCACAAATTTTTTCTCGTAAAGACTTTGTATATATTTTAAGGTATTTTCTGCCGAAAACGCATATTTTTTATTCGCTTCTACTTGTAAAGCAGTTAAATCGAATAGGCGAGGATTTTTTTCACGACCCTCTTTTACATCGAAATCAATGATTTCAAACTCTCGATTTTTGATGAAATCTAAACCTTGTTTGGCTTTTTCTTCAGATTTTAAACGAGGTATTGTCGCATTAAACTCTACTTCTTTGAAAATCGTTTTCAATTCCCAATATTCCTCAATAATAAACGCATTGATTTCTTTTTGACGCTGTACAATCATTGCTAATGTAGGTGTTTGCACACGACCAATAGAAAGAACTGTTTTTGGCGGCGCAAATTTTTTGGTAAATAATCGTGTAGCGTTCATTCCTAGTAACCAATCGCCAATTGCACGCGCTTGTCCTGCAGAAAAAAGATTGAAATATTTTTCTCCATCTTTCAAATTATCAAAACCTTCTTTAATTGCTTCTTCTGTCAACGAAGAAATCCATAAACGCTTCATTGGCGCTTTAGCACGCGCTTTAAGTAAAACCCAACGTTGTATCAATTCTCCTTCCTGTCCAGCATCGCCACAGTTTATAATCTCGTCGACTTGATCGTTCGTGACTAATTTTTCGATGATATGAAATTGTTTCGAGACACCTTTATCTGCAATTAATTTAATTCCGAAACTTTGCGGAATCATTGGCAAATAATTAAGATCCCAGCTTTTCCACTCGGGTGTATAATCTTGCGGTTCTTTTAATGTACACAAGTGTCCGAAAGTCCAAGTGACCTGAAATCCATTTCCTTCATAGTATCCATCGTGCTTTTGATTCGCACCAATTACTTTGGCGATATCTTTAGCAACACTAGGTTTTTCGGCAATACAAACTTTCATAGCATTTATAATTATTGAAGTGCAAAAGTCAAAATAATAATTTAATTCTTAAAAAAAAATATAAATATGTATAATTATTGAATAAATTTGCGATAGGTTATTTTTTGTGGGAAGGCTGATTTTAATAAAATTATACATTGTTTAATATTAGATATATTGTTTTGATTATTTTTTAATTGTCAAATCAGTAAAAAATTCTATTGATTTCAAGTAGATTGAAAATTTAATATGATAACAACGTAAAAAATTTAGAAGAATTAAAAAATTTTCACTTAATTTACACCCACATTAATAAAAATCATAATATTTAAAAGAATTAGTAAATGGAAAAGAATGTAACAGTACCAGCTAAAACTAAAAAGGGAGGTCTTAACCCTGTGATTACTATGATCATTTTAATTGCAATCGCAATGGGGATCTTCAAGTTTGTATTTGGAGCAGAAGGTAATTTCGAAGGAGGAGATGTAGAAAAAGGTAATCCTTTAAACTTTTTAGGAATTATTCATAAAGGAGGGGTGATTATTCCATTCTTAATGTCTTTCTTCTTTATGGTAATCGTTTTCTCAATTGACCGTGTTATCGCTTTAAACAAAGCAAAAGGAACTGGATCTGCTGAGAAGTTTGTAAATGACATTCGTGCTTTATTAAACAAAAATGAAGTTAACAAAGCAATTGAATTATGTGACAAACAAAAAGGAGCTGTAGGTAACGTAGTTAAAGAAGGTTTAACAACTTACAAAGCTTTAGAAAACGACACAACGTTAAACAAAGAGCAAAAATTAGCTCAATTAGGTAAAACGTTAGAAGAAGCGACTACATTAGAAATGCCAACGTTAGAGAAAAACATGACTATTATCTCTACAATTGCTTCTGTAGGTACGTTAATTGCCTTAATGGGTACAGTAATCGGGATGATTAAAGCATTCTTCGCATTAGGTGAAGGAGGAGGATCTCCAGATGCAGCTCAATTATCAGTAGGTATTGCCGAAGCCTTAATTAATACAGGTATGGGTATTGGTGCTTCTGCATTCGCTATTATTATGTATGCTTTTTTAACTTCTAAAATTGATGATTTAACATTCAAAATTGACGAAGTAGGAATGAGTATCCAACAATCTTTCTCTGCTCACAATTAATATTCAATTGACGAAGCCTTAGAAGGATAGTATAAGGACAAAATCAAACAACAAACAATTTAGAATATTAATTAATAATACAGAGAAAATGGCAAGAGTAAAACCAAAAAGAAGAGGTCCTTCGATGGACTTAACAGCTATGTCTGACATGGCTTGGCTTTTGTTAACTTTCTTTATTTTGACATCTAACTTTAGAGAACCTGAAGTTGTTCCTGTCGTAACACCAACATCTGTTTCGAACCAAAAAATGGCTGCTGAAAATATGATGATCATTAAAATTGATGGTGAAGGTAAGTTCTTATTCGGATTAGAAGAAAAAGATCGTATTCCTACATTAGAAAGAATGGGTGATAAGTACGGAGTAAAGTTTACAGATGCTGAAAAGAATGCATTCAAAAGCATAGTAGAGTTTGGTGTACCAATGAATGAAATGAGAAATTATTTGAATCAGTCTGCTGATAAACAACAATCATATCATCCAGGTATTCCATTAGATACGATACCGAACAAAAATCAAGAATTAATTGATTGGGTATTTGAAGCAAAAGAAGTGAACCCAGATATTTTCTTAGCAATTAAAGGTGATCAAAAATCTGAATACAAAAAATTCAAAACTTTGATTCAACAATTGCAAATGAAAAATATGAATAAGTTCCAGTTAATTACATCTCAAGAATAATTATTAAGAAATTAGAAAATGGCACAAATAGAAAGTCACGATGACGGTGGCGGAAAGAAAGTCCGTTCCAAAAAGAATTCGACGAAAGTCGATATGGCTCCTTTGGTTGATTTAGGTTTCTTATTAATTACTTTCTTTATGTTTGCGGCGACATCGATCAAACCAAATGTAATGAACTTGAATATGCCTCCAAAAATTGACAAATTAGATCCAACTGATAAACCAGAAATAAAATTGAATAATTCTATATCAATTTTAATTGGAAAGGATAATAAGTTATTTTGGCATCAACAAGATCAGGCAGGATTAAACGGAGGAACTCTAAATGAAACTGACTACTCTAAAATTCGTGATGTTATTACAGCAGCACAAGGTAGAGCAGATAAAGATAAGTTTACTGTAATTATCAAACCTATGGATGATGCTACGTATGATAATTTAGTAACTATCTTAGATGAAATGGAAATTACAAAGTCTACTCGTTACGGAATCGTACCTGTTGCACCTTTTGAACAAAAAGTGTTCGACGAAAAAGTAGGTAAATAATTAGTTTAATTGTTAAATTTAAAAGAATTAAAATGTCAGAAAATAACAACAAACTAAAATCCTTAGACGAGATTGTATTTGAAGGTAGAAATAAAGCGTATGGAGCTTATGACATGAGAATGTCTGAGAAGAGTACATTATTGAAAGCTTTCATTCGTGGATTTATAGTAATTGCGATTTTAGCTTTTGGTCTTATTGCTTCTGCAACAGGTTTGTTTGAAAGTAAAAAGTCAGAAGACGTAGTCGTAGATGTTCAGCTTGAGGATTTGAATATTCCTGAGCCTCCAAAAGAGGAAGAAGTGGTTGAACCAGAGCCACCAAAGCCAGAGCCAGAACAAAGATATCAAGAAGAAACAGCTCAGGTTAGAGTGGTTATGCCAGAACCTAAAGCTCAGCCTAAAAAAGAAGAGCCTATTGTCGAAGTAAAGGAAATGGCCGATAAAGATTTAGGTTTAGTAGATAGAGAAGGGCCAAAATCAACAACACAAACTGGAGGTGCTAATGAAGTAAATACTAAAAAAGAAGCACCAAAGGATACACCAAGTACTCCTAATCCAGGGAAAGGTACAGAACCTGCAGCTCCATCTACAGTAACTGCTCGTACAGCGGCTGTAATGGCGGTATATCCTGGTTGTGAGAAAGATGCTGCAAAAGGTAAACAAGCTGCAACAGACTGTTTATCTAAAAAGTTATCACAAGATTTACAAGACGAGTTGCAAGATTTTGCGAATGACGCTGCTGGTCAAGGTTTATCTGGTGTAGTAGCTGCTAAACTTTCTTTCCAAATTGACACTGAAGGTAGAATCGTTGGAATTTCTCCAATGGGTGATGCTAAGTTAGGTCCTGAAGCTAAAAAAGCTTTAGAGCGTATTACACAACGTCAACAAAAAAGAGGGAAAACGATCAAACCTGCTCAAACAGAAGATGGTCGTGCTGCGAAGTTGAATTTCAACATTCCAGTTAAAATGCAAATTGAGTAAGACTTAATTTCATATATAAAAAAAGAGGCTAAAATTAATTAGCCTCTTTTTTTGTGTTTAATTTTTAGAACATATCTTTATGTTTTGCAGGTTTTAATTATCAGTTTTGATAAAATTAAAATGCATCTTCAATTGTATGAAGATGCTTTTTCGATTATAAGAGTTTATTCTTAATTTAAAACGTAAAATCTTTTAATAAACTTGTATATCGTTCAATTCCATGTTCTATTTCGGATAAATAAATATATTCGTCTGGTGTATGAGAACGAGCTGAATCTCCAGGTCCCATTTTTACCGTTTCGAAATTCATCATTGCTTGATCCGACATTGTTGGCGAACCATATGTTGTACAACCTAATTCGATTCCTTTTTGTACAATTGGATGATTTTCTGAAATACGTGAAGAATTTAAACGCAACGAACGTGCTTTAATTTCTGCTTTTGGTAAATAACTTGAAATAATATCAACAACTTCTGGATTTGAATATAATTCGTTTACACGACAATCTACAACCAAACGACATTCATCTGGCACAACATTGTGTTGCTTTCCTGCTTCAATTTGTGTAACCGTCATTTTAACTGGTCCTAACATATCCGAAACTCTTTCGAATTGATACGTTTTGAACCAATTCATCACATCAATCGCTTCGTAAATTGCATTTACACCTTCGTTTCTTGCAGCATGTCCAGTTTTCCCTTTTACAATTACGTCCATTACAACCAAACCACGTTCTGCAATTGCCATGTCCATTTGCGTAGGTTCACCTACAATTCCCAAATCGATTTTTGGTAAATTAGGTAAAATACTTGCAACATTTAATTGTCCTGAACTTTCTTCTTCAGCTGTGACTGCGACAATTAGATTAAATGGTAAATCATCATTCAAAAAATTGATATAAGTGGCTAATAAACTTACCGCAGAAGCTCCTGCATCGTTACTTCCTAAACCTACTAATTTATCACCTTCGATTGTAGCTTTTAATGGATCATATGTCCAAGAAGAGCCAAATTTTACAGTGTCGTGATGAGAGTTTAATAAAATTGTTTTTTTGTTCTCATCAAAATTTGGATGAATACTCCAAACATTGTTATTCTGACGATGAGCGGTAGCACCATGATCAGTTAAAAACTTGAAAATAATATCGGCCGTTTTATCTTCTTCGCTCGAAAAAGATTGAGTTTCGATTAATTGACATAATAAATCGACAGCTTTCTTTTTGAGAACAGCTAATTCTAACATAAAATTGTTTTAATCTCTGAGTTAATGTTGCGCGCGTGTACCAAACATACATTTTTTACACCCGCATTGATTACTTTGAATGAATTGTCTAATTTAGGAAGCATTCCTTCGAAAATTACACCTTCTTCTTTTAACTGCAAATATAAAGTTTCGTTAATTTTTGGGATCAATGTTGTGTCATCATTTACATCACGAAGTACGCCAATTCTATCAAAACAGAAATTTAATTCTACTTCATTTTCTTGTGACATAGCAACCGCAATTGTAGATGCAATAGTATCTGCATTTGTGTTCAACAATTGTCCATTTCCATCATGTGTAATCGCACAAACTACTGATGTGATATTGTTATCAATTAATAATTGAAATAATTCTTTGTTGACACTTTCATCATTCAAATCTCCAACAAAACCATAATCAATAGTTTTTACAGGACGCTTAGAACCTTTGATTGCATTACCATCTGCACCAGATAAACCTAATGCATTGCATCCAAATTCTTGTAATTTAGAAACGATAGATTTGTTCAAATTTCCAGCATATAATCCTGTCACAACATCCAACGTTGGTTTGTCTGTAATGCGACGACCTTCGATCATTTTTGGTTCGATTCCCAATTGATTTAACATCTTCGAAGCACCTTTTCCTCCTCCATGAACCAAAATTTTAGGTTCTTTAATTTCGGAAAACGTTTGTAGGAATTGTTCTAAGTCTTGCTCGTTATCGATAATTCCGCCTCCTATTTTAATAATTTTCAACATTTTAATAAATATGTAAATTTTGTTTGCTTTTTTTTGGTGATACAAAAATATAATATTTAACTTTGCATCTCAGTATAATAACTGAATATCTTGTTGATTAATGGAAGAAATTACTGAAATTGTTCTTCTCAATTATGAGAGTGGCTTTCGTAATGAAAGCGCACCTTTTGGTTCTCATATTTTACTTAAGTGTGATGACAAAAGGTCATCTTTTCTCAATTCCTCTTTATTAATCGACTTTCCCTTAAATTATGTATGTTAGAATAGCAAATGCAGATGATGCCAAGTACACAGAATTGTTGTGCGAATGGTACGAAGAATCAGCTCGTATGAGAAAAACGGGTATTGCTAAACGAAATCCAGTTTATCTTGAACGCAAAATGCGTAATGGAAATGCTGTGATTGCTTTTGATGATGATGATCAAATAGCAGGGTTTAGCTACATAGAAACGTACGAAGAAGAAAAATTCGTCGTAAACTCAGGTTTAATTGTTCGTACAGATTTAAGGAGTTCAGGAATTGGACGCGAAATAAAACACGCTGTTTTTGAATTGTCACGTACAAAATTCCCGAAATCAAAAATCTTTAGTATTACAACTTCTTTAGCTGTAATGCGTATGAACACAAAATTAGGATACAAGCCAGTAACATTTTCGGAATTAACACAATCGGATGAATTTTGGAATGGATGTAAAAGTTGTAAAAACTATCACATCTTGATGGAAAATGATCGCGAGCGTTGTATTTGCACAGGATTGGTTTATGATAACCTTGATGACGAGTACGCTAAGCGTGCATTGGCAAATCAATCAAAAAAAGAAAATGAATAAATATACGAACTAAGGTTTTTTTTTGTCTAAAATGAGTATATTTGCATAAAATTTCGAATAAATATTCAAAATGAGTAATAAAAAATACAGATTCCAGATTATAAAAGATTTAATAACAGATCAAGAAATAAGTAATCAAGACGAATTATTAAAAAAATTAATTGATTTAGAGATCACAGTTACTCAAGCAACTTTATCGAGAGATTTGCGCGAATTGAAAGTTTCAAAAGTTCCTAATAGTTCGGGACAATACATTTATCGCCTTACAGAAAGTGCTGTTCCAACGGCAACCGTTACACATAACGAAAATGCAAGTTTGATTTTCTCTAAAAATTTGGGAGTTATCAAAACAAAACCAGGTTATGCAAACAGAATCGCTTTTGAGATTGACAACACACATTTCAATACTATAATTGGAACAATAGCTGGAGACGATACAGTATTAATCGTAATGAAAGAAGAGAGTAGCCGAGAAGAGGTTACCAATGAATTAAGAAGAATTATTCCCAATATAAACAAATAAACAAACAATGAGCAACAAAGCAGTTTTAGCTTACAGTGGAGGTTTAGATACATCGTACTGTTTGGTTAACTTAACAAAAGATCAAGGAATGGAAGTGCATACAGTAATTGTAAATACTGGTGGATTTTCGGCAGAAGAGTTAAAAGATATCGAAGCACGTGCCTACGAATTAGGATCTTCTAAACACGTTACAATTGATATTACAGACAAATATTACAACGATTGTGTTCGCTACTTAATCTACGGAAACATCTTGAAAAATAACACTTACCCATTATCAGTAAGTGCAGAACGTATGTTTCAGTCAATTGCAATTGCTCAGTATGCAAAAGATGTAGATGCAGAATACATTGTACATGGATCTACAGGAGCAGGAAACGATCAAATTCGTTTTGATGTTGCTTTTGCAGTGATCTCACCACAATCTAAAATCATCACACCAATTCGCGACGAAAAATTATCTCGTCAACAAGAGGTAGAATATTTACAAGCAAATGGTGTAAACTATAGTTGGGAAAAAGCTAAATACTCTATTAACAGAGGAATTTGGGGAACATCTGTTGGTGGAGTAGAAACATTAACATCTAACCAAGCGTTGCCAGAAGAAGCTTATCCAACACAATTATCAAGAACAGAACCATCTGTTATAGAAATTGAATTTGAGAAAGGTATTCCAGTAGGTTTAGATGGAGAAAAATTATCTCCAGTAGCTTTAATTCAAAAATTAAACGAAATCGGTGGTGAATATGCAATTGGTCGCGATATCCACGTAGGAGATACAATTTTAGGTATCAAAGGACGTGTAGGTTTCGAAGCGCCAGCAGCTTATTTATTAATCAAAGCACACCACTTATTAGAAAAACATACACTTACAAGATGGCAATTGTTGCACAAAGATTCGTTATCAAACTGGTACGGAACTTTATTGCACGAAGCACAATACTTGGATCCAGTAATGCGTGATATTGAAGCATTCTTAGAATCTTCTCAAAATCATGTAACAGGAAAGGTGAAAGTACAATTAAATCCTTATCATTTCTCAATGATTGGAATCGAATCGCCTTATGATATGATGCAATCTAAAGTCGCTACTTATGGAGAAGAAAACGAAGCTTGGGACAGTAGAGATGCAAGAGGTTTCATCAAAATATTCGGTAATCAATTAAAGATTGTTCATAGTTTCGATTAATTGATTCTTTAAAGTGGATTCCAACGAGTCCACTTTATTTTAGAAATATAGTAGAGGTATTATACCTTAAAAAAACACGCGCAAAACATAACAAATGACAAACAAAATTAACGTAAGCATTGTAGGAGGTGCTGGCTACACAGCAGGCGAACTGCTAAGAATATTGATACATCATCCGATGGTTAATATTTCGTCTGTGTACAGTACATCAAATGCAGGCAACCCCGTTACCAAAGTGCACGACGATTTGTTTGGAGAAACTGACATCGTATTTTCGGATAAAATAGACGAAAATGCTGATGTCGTTTTTTTATGCCTTGGTCACGGAAAATCGGCAGAGTTTTTACAAAAAAATACTTACTCAGCCAACACAAAAATTATTGATTTGAGTAACGATTTTCGATTAAATGCGAACCACATTTTCGAAGATAGAACGTTTGTTTACGGTTTACCAGAATTAGACCGCGAAGCAATCAAAACAGCTCAGAATATTGCAAATCCAGGTTGTTTTGCAACGGCTATTCAGTTAGCATTGTTACCATTGGCAGCTAAGAATGAAATCAAAAATGATATTCACATCAATGCTGTAACGGGTTCTACAGGTGCAGGACAAAGTTTATCTGCTTCTACGCACTTTAGTTGGCGAAATAATAATGTTTCTTTCTACAAAGAATTTACGCATCAACATGAAGGAGAAATTTACCAAACATTGAATCAATTAGAAAAAGATTTCAATAACAAAGTATATTTTTTACCAATGCGAGGAGATTTTGCGCGCGGAATTTTAGCAGGTGTTTATTTAAAATCTGATTTATCAGAAGAAGAAGCTAAAAATATCTTCAACGAATATTACAAAAACGAACCTTTTACACATGTTTCTGATGCTCCAATTGCACTGAAACAAGTTGTAAATACAAACAAATGTTTTTTACACGTACAGAAACAAGATGATGTATTGTTAATCACTTCTATCATCGATAACCTAACAAAAGGAGCTTCTGGACAAGCAGTAGAAAACATGAACTTGATGTTTGGTTGGGAAGAAAACTTAGGACTTAATCTTAAAACGGTGGCGTTTTAAAAAGTTGTGAGTATTGAGTTATAAGTTTTGAGTATGCAAGATTATAGAAAATTACAAGTTTGGAATCGTTCACATCTCTTGGTTTTAGATTTATATAAAATTGTAAATCAATTTCCAAAAGAAGAACAATTTGGATTAATTTCTCAAATTAAAAGAGCATCATCTTCTATACCAGCAAATATTGCAGAAGGTTGTGGAAGAAACTCAAATAAAGACTTTGCTCAATTTTTAAATATTTCTTTAGGCTCTTTGAATGAAGTCACATATTTTATTTTGCTAGCTAAAGATTTGAATTATATAAATATTGAAGAATATTCAAAATTAACAGATGAGTGTAATGAAATTAAAGCAATGCTAATTGGATTAATAAATAAAATTAGAACAATAGCTTAACTCATTACTCAAAACTCATCACTTAAAACTTATTAAATGAAACTATTCGACGTATATCCATTAATGAATGTAACTCCGGTTAAAGCTAAAGATTGTATTCTTTGGGACGAAAACGGAAAAGAATATTTGGACCTTTATGGAGGTCACGCAGTGATTTCTATTGGTCACTCTCATCCATATTATGTTGAGAAATTAACAGAACAAATTAATAATATCGGGTTTTATTCAAACTCAGTTAATATTCCGATTCAGCAAGAATTGGCAGAAAAATTAGGTAAAGCATCAGGTTATGAAGATTATACTTTATTCTTGATTAACTCTGGAGCAGAAGCCAATGAAAATGCAGTGAAATTAGCGTCTTTTCACACAGGAAAAGATCGTGTAATTGCGTTCAAAGATGCGTTTCATGGACGTACTTCTGGAACGGTTGCGCTAACAGATAATCCAAAAATTGTTGCACCTTATAATGCTCATCACAAAGTATCTTTCGTAGAATATAACATTGATGCAGTGAAAGAAGTAATCGCTGGAGGAGATGTTGCTGCAGTAATTTACGAACCAATTCAAGGAGTTGGAGGAATTATTTTACCTTCTGACGAATTTGTACAAGAATTAAGAAAAGTATGTACAGAAAACGGAGTGGTTTTAATCGCAGATGAAATTCAATGTGGTTATGGACGCTCTGGGAAATTCTTTGCGCATCAACATTCAGGGATCAAAGCAGATTTGATAACAATGGCAAAAGGAATGGGAAACGGATTTCCAATCGGTGGAGTTTTAATCTCTCCAGAATTTAAAGCTTCTTACGGATTATTAGGAACTACTTTCGGAGGAAATCATTTAGCTTGTGCTGCTGCAGTGGCCGTTTTAGATGTGATTGAGCAAGAAAGCTTAATCGAAAATGCAAAAGAAATTGGAGAATATGTTGGAATCCAATTAAATAAATTTCCAAAAATTAAAGAAGTTCGTGGTCGAGGATCAATGATTGGTATCGAGTTTGATTTCCCAATCGGCGAATTAAAAAACAACTTAGTTACAAAACACAATATTTTTGTAGGCTACGCTGGTACAAACGTTATTCGTTTATTGCCACCTTTAACAGTAACAAAACAATACATAGATAAATTCATATCAGCTTTAGAAACTGAAATTAACATTATCATCAATGGATAAGACAGTAAAATTAGTATTCCAAGACGGATTAGAAATCGAAGGAAAATCTTTCGGTGCGTATACTTCTGCCGCAGGAGAAGTAGTATTCAACACAGCTTTGGTTGGATATAATGAAAGTTTGACTGACCCTTCTTACAAAGGGCAGATTATGGTGATGACAGCTCCAATGATCGGTAACTACGGTGTTCCTGATGATAAAGCAATGATTAATGAAATTGAAGCTTGGATGGAATCGAACCAAATTCAAGTAACTGGATTGGTTGTTTCTTATTATGCTGATGATTATTCGCATTGGAACGCTATTCAAAAATTAGGAGCTTGGTTAGAAAGTCAAAATATCCCTGGTATTTATGGCGTTGATACACGTATGATTACAAAAAAATTACGTGAACAAGGTTCTACTTTAGGAAAAATTGTTGCTGATACAGATGTTGCATATTATGATCCAAACGAAGATAATTTAGTAGATCAAGTTTCTTGTAAAGAAGTAATTCGTTACAACGAAGGTGCTGATATCAAAATTGTTTTGATTGATTGTGGGGTGAAAAATAATATCATCCGTTGTTTTGTAAATCGTGATGTTGAGGTAATTCGAGTTCCTTGGGATTATGATTATTCAACATTAGAATATGATGGATTATTTATCTCGAATGGACCTGGTGATCCAGCTTTATGTATTCCTACAATTAATAATATCAAAGAATCTTTGAAAGGAGATAAACCAATTTTCGGAATTTGTTTAGGTAACCAATTGGTAAGTTTAGCTGCTGGTGCATCTACTTTCAAATTAAAATACGGACACCGTTCGCACAATCAACCTGTACAATTAGTTGGAACTAAAAGATGTTTTATTACATCTCAAAACCACGGTTTCGCAGTAGATGATTCTAAATTACCAGAAGGATTCAAAACATTCTTTACGAACTTAAATGATGGAACGTGTGAAGGAATTCGTCACGAATCAAAACCAATCTTTACAGTTCAATTCCACCCAGAAGCAATGGGAGGACCAGTTGATACAGAATATTTATTTGATGAATTCATCGAAGAAGTAAAAAAATATAAAAGCGCTAACGCATAATCAGAATCACGATGTTAAAAAAAGATATTAAAAAAGTATTAGTATTAGGATCAGGAGCATTAAAAATTGGTCAAGCTGGTGAGTTTGATTATTCTGGTTCGCAAGCGTTAAAAGCGTTAAAAGAAGAAGGAATTAAAACAGTTTTAATCAATCCAAATATTGCAACTGTTCAAACTTCTGAAGGTATTGCAGACGAAGTTTATTTCTTACCTGTAACACCTTACTTTGTAGAAAAAGTAATTCAAAAAGAAAAACCAGATGGAGTTTTGGTTGCCTTTGGTGGACAAACTGCCTTAAACTGTGCGGTTGAGTTGAACAAAGAAAATATTTTCGAGAAATATGGTGTTGAGGTTTTAGGAACTCAAATTCCAGTAATTGAAGCAACGGAAGACCGTGATATTTTCATCGAAAAATTAAACCAAATTGGAGTTTTAACAGCTCGTTCAGAAGCAGTAGAGACTGTTGCTGATGCAATGGAAGCTGGTAAACGAATTGGTTTCCCATTAATCATCCGTGCAGCATACGCTTTAGGAGGTTTAGGTTCTGGTTTCGCAAATAACGAAGAAGAATTATTAGATTTAGTTGAAAAAGCATTCAATTATTCTTCTCAAGTTTTAGTGGAAGAATCATTAAAAGGTTGGAAAGAGATCGAGTATGAAGTAGTTCGTGACTCTTACGATAACTGTATCACAGTTTGTAACATGGAGAACTTTGATCCAATTGGAGTTCATACTGGAGAGTCAATCGTTATTGCGCCTTCTCAAACTTTATCAAATTCAGAATATCACAAATTACGTGAAGTTGCAATCCGTACGATTCGTCACCTTGGCGTAGTTGGAGAGTGTAACATTCAGTATGCTTTCGATACAGTTTCTGAGGAATATCGTGTAATTGAGGTGAACGCTCGTTTGTCTCGTTCATCAGCTTTGGCGTCAAAAGCAACAGGTTATCCTTTAGCTTTCGTGGCTGCTAAATTGGCTTTAGGTTATTCTTTAGATGAGTTGAAAAATAGTGTAACGCAAACGACATCTGCAATGTTCGAGCCTGCGTTGGATTACTGTGTAGTGAAATTGCCTCGTTGGGATTTAAATAAATTCTACGGAGTTCGCCGTAACATTGGTTCTGCAATGAAATCTGTTGGAGAAGTAATGGCAGTTGGACGTTCTTTTGAAGAAGCAATTCAGAAAGGAGTTCGTATGTTAGACATCGGACACAGAGGTTTCGTAGCAAATGGATTCAAAATTCCAGAAGGAGAATCGTTGGATACATGGTTAGCTGAACCAAATGATGAGCGTCTATATGCGATTACAGAAGCTTTCAAAGCAGGATATTCGATTGAAAAAATTCATGATTTAACGAAAATCGATTTATGGTTTTTACAACGTTTAGAAAGAATTTTTAATGTATCAAAAGAATTTGAAGCATTAGAAAGATTTGAACAAGTTGAAGCTGATTTAGTAAAACGTGCAAAATTATTAGGATTCTCGGATCAACAAATCGCAGTTTTAGTAAAAGGAGATCAAAACGTACACAGAAACGAATTAACGGTTCGTGAATTACGTAAAAACTTCGGAATTAAACCTGTTGTAAAACAAATTGATACGTTAGCAGCAGAATTCCCAGCACAAACAAATTATTTATATGTAACCTACCACGGAACTGAAAATGATTTGACACCAGAAACAGAAAAAGCAGTTTGTATTTTAGGATCTGGAGTTTATCGTATCGGTTCGTCTGTAGAGTTCGACTGGTGTTCTGTAAATGCAGCACATACAGCGTCTAAAAATGGTTACAAAACAATTATCATCAACTATAATCCAGAAACGGTTTCGACAGATTATGATGAGTCAGATCGTTTATACTTCGAAGAATTATCTTTTGAACGTGTAATGGATATTTTAGATTTTGAACAACCTGAAGGAACAATTATTTCGACAGGAGGTCAAATTCCAAATAACTTAGCGATGAAATTGTACGATCAATCAATCAATATTTTAGGAACTTCTCCTTTAAGAATTGATGATGCAGAAAATCGTCACAAATTCTCAGAAATATTAGATGAATTAGGAATCGATCAACCACGTTGGAAAGAGCTTTCTTCTTTAGAAGCGATTCACAAATTTGTGGATGAAGTTAATTTCCCAGTATTGATTCGTCCTTCTTATGTTTTGTCTGGAGCTGCAATGAACGTAGTTTCGAATACACACGAGTTAGATGCTTTCCTGAAATTAGCGAAAGAAGTTTCTCCTGATTATCCAGTTGTAGTTTCAGAATTCGTACAAGGAGCAAAAGAAATCGAATTAGATGCAGTTTGTCAAAACGGTGAAATTGTAGATTACGCAATTTCAGAACACGTGGAGTTTGCCGGAGTTCACTCGGGTGATGCAACAATGTATTATCCACCACAAAAAGTGTACATCGAAACAATTCGTCAAATGCGTAAAGTTGCAGCGAAAATTGCAAAACGTTTCGAAATTTCTGGACCAATGAACATTCAGTTTTTATCAAAAAATAATACAGTTCGTGTTATCGAAACTAATATTCGTGCTTCTCGTTCGTTTCCATTCGTATCGAAAGTTGCAGGAAATAATTTAATCGAAAAAGCAACAAAAGTTTTATTAGGATTAGAAGTAGAAAAAGGACATTCAGAAGTCGTTTACGATTTAGATTATGTTGGAGTGAAAGCTTCTCAGTTCTCATTTACACGTTTAGCAGGAGCAGATCCAGTTTTATCAGTAGACATGTCTTCTACAGGAGAAGTTGGATGTATCGGTGATACAGCGGAAGAAGCTTTATTAAAATCAATGTTATCTGTTGGGTATGAAATTCCTGAGAAAACAGTTTTAATTTCTGGTGGACCAATTGCTTCTAAAGTTGCTTTATTAGAGCCAGCGAAACAATTAATCGCAAAAGGTTACAAAATTTATGCAACAGAAGGAACGCACAAGTTCTTTACAGAAAATGATGTGTATTCTACGCTTGTTTACTGGCCTTCTGATAAAAAAGAGCCAAATGTAATGTCTTATTTACATGACAAGAAAATTGATATGGTGATCAACATTCCGAAAAACTTAACAAAAGCAGAATTAGACAACGATTATCAAATTCGTCGTACAGCAGTAGATTTCAATATTCCGTTGGTTACAAATGCACGTTTAGCTTCGGCTTTCATCAATGCATTTACAAAATTATCGATGGATGATTTAAAAATCAAAACTTGGAACGAATACCGTAATAAATAGAAATTAGAATCTAGATATTAGAAATTAGAAAGCCTCGCATTTGCGAGGCTTTTTTATATTGTTGTTTTTGAATTTGTCATTCTGAGGGATCGAGGAATCTTTATCAAGCATGAAGAAATGAATACAAAATAATTCCAATAACAATTATTGAGAAAATAAACGTATTAATTCCTAAAAGTATAACACCTTTAATTGTTGTAATGATAAATCCTTGGTTATAGAGTTTTTTCAGCGCAAGGAAAAAGTAAACAATAAGATATAAAACAATCAATGTATTAATCAAAGCTATTATGGCTGATACAGCATTACTATCAATATAATTTGAAAGTTTATTCAAAAGAAAAATTACCAAAATTGATAAAAGAATTACCGTAAAATAATGCAGTGTAAAAATTCCGTGATCAAAATACCACCATTTCTTTTTGTTGTAAAAAATCCATAAGAAGAAAGCAAACAAAGGCATGTATACAAACAAAACTTTCGGAATGACATGCAAAGATTTCTCAACAATAGCTTCTCCTAATTGATCGTCAGAAACCTTTCTTTTTCTCAACTCTTGGTATTTTTCAATAAAGGGAGATAATATTGGAACGTTATTTTTTACTTTAGATTGCAAGTTTTCAATAGATTCCTCGTTCAAATCTTCTAAAGAGTTTGCATTTTTATTTTTTTCAACTTCAGATTTTATTTTTGCACTTTGCTCGACAGTTGTCAATCCTTTGTTCTGTAAAGTGTCTATTGTAGCATTAAGTGCTTTTTGAATTTTTTCAGTATTTTCTATTGATATAGGTTCATTGGAACTATCATTATATTCAGTTTTATGAGAAGGAAATATAGAAATAAGGAAAAACGTTACAAAACTGACAAAAATGTACATTTTAACAGGATTAACAGAACTATTTCGTTTACCACTCAAATATTCTTTGGTTAAAACTCCAGGTTTCAAAAATAGTTTTTTGATTGTTTGCCAAAAACTTCCATCGTAATGAACAAAATCTTCGATAAAGTGAGTAAATAAAAAGTGAAACGGTTGACGTGTTTCTACATTTTCTTGTCCGCAATGTTTGCAATAATGTTCTTCTACGTAATGTCCACAATTTTGGCAATTATGATCTTCTCTTAGTTTTCCGTGACTCATGTGTTAATTAAATAGTTATAAAGCTATAAAAAGATTATTTATTTTGAAAAACACACGTTTGAAAAAATTGAAATTATTTTAAAATTTAGAATGAAATTTATTAAGTATACAGAATATTGTATTTTAGTAGAAATCTATTAGGAAATTTTATGTTTAAATCTTTACAGCTTAAAACTGATGTAACAAAACAATATCAAACAGAATGCGAGGAAAATAATTTGAATAATCTTTCTAAAATTAACATTTTTATCGGACCTAATAATTCTGGAAAAAGTCGTTTTTTGAGAGATTTGTTCTCAATTGAAGAAATCAGATATAATCTAATTCAATTAAAATTAATTGAGTTAAGCGAAATTTATGATGAAGTATCAATTAATATAAAAAATCTGAAGATAAATTATCCATATGAAGTTGATAATAGGCTTAATGTAGATAATTTTTATATTAAAGATGAATATGATAAAGAAGAATTAGTGATTTTGTTCGATGAATACAATAAAATTGATTTAAATAAACAATATTCAAGTTATCATGGAATTAATAAAGATATATATAATAATTTAAAATCTTTAAAGGATAATTTTAATAAAGTTGATTTTAATAATAATCTTTTAAAATTAGATTTTTCAAACAAAGCAATATATATTCCAATTCTTCGTGGTTTAAGAAGCATTAATTATCAAAATGAGGAATTTACGAGAGAAGATTTTTATTTTGAAAGAACAAAAAATGATTATTTTAAAGATGCGAAACTTGAGTTTAATACAGATGAATCTATTAAATCTATTTTTACAGGTTTATCTTTTTATGATGATGTTCAAGAATTATTACTTGGAAATTACGAGCAAAGAAAGTTAGTAAAAGATTTTGAAATATTTTTGAGTCAAACATTCTTCCAGAATAAGAAGATTACCATTATTCCAAGATTAAAAGAAAAAGATGTTTACATTAATATCGAAGGTGAAGAAGATAGACCAATATATAATTTAGGGGAAGGCGTACAAGCAATTATTATTCTTACTTATCCTTTATTTTTTAATAAAGGAAAAAACCTTAAGATTTATATTGAAGAACCTGATGTTTATTTACATCCAGGTTTCCAACGTATTTTAATTGAAACTTTATTGAACACGAAAGGTTTTGAAGAGTTTCAATATTTCTTTACAACTCATTCTAATCATTTTTTGGATATGACATTAGATTATAAAGAAATTTCTGTTTACAAATTTACTAAGGAAAAAGAACAATTTTTTATACATAATATTGATAATCCAGATATAACTTTATTAGAACATTTAGGTGTTAAAAATTCATCTGTTTTTCTAACGAATTGTACAATTTGGGTAGAAGGAATAACAGATAGAATTTATATCAGAAAGTATTTAGAACTTTATCAAGAAAGTTTATCAAAAGAATCTAAAAAATATTTTGAAGATATTCATTACTCTTTTGTAGAATATGGAGGAAATAATATTACACATTGGAGTTTTTTAGATACTTCTGGTATTAATGTAGAGCGTTTGTGTGGTAAATTATTTCTTTTAACAGATAGCGATAATGCTAAATCAGGCGCTAAATATGAAAGGTTTACTAAACTTCAACAAAAATTAGGAGATCAATATTATTGTCTGCAAGCTAAAGAAATAGAAAATTTATTAACTAAAGAAATTTTATTAGAAACTTTAAAATTAATTGATAAAACGAAAGATAAAGAAAGTATAAAATTTAAGGATAAAGCAAAGTTTAATCCTAACACTGCAATAGGTACTTTTATAGATAATCATATTGAAGGACTAAATAAAATGTATAAAAATGAGAGTGGAACAATAAAAGAAAAAGTCCAATTTGCTCAAGGTGTAGTGAATGTTCTTTTAGACTTTAATCAACTTACAGATGAAGCTCAAAAATTAACAATGAAAATTTATAATTTTATCAAAGAAAATAAAGGACTGTCTCTTAAAGTGT